>NZ_FOBE01000072.1:0-1893 GCF_900109475.1 Butyrivibrio sp. ob235 | reverse complement strand
GACGGCGTAAATTTACTGTAGGATTTGAAAGGGTGGATATCCCCTGTGATTAGTTCAGATGTTCAAACCTTACTCATTATATCGCTTGGTAAGATGACAGTTCAAGGCTGTCATTTTTAATCCTTGGTCTGCTTGTTGACTACTTTATCTGTCAGGAAATATCAGTCAACCCTGCGCAGAGCGCACCGCGTAGCGGCTTTGGGGTTGACAGACATTTCCTGACAGATAGTCTGTAGTCAAGCAGATCAAGGATAATTGTGCGCTCCAGCGCACTTTATTCAAGGGCAGAGGCGTCAGCCTCTGGCTTCCTTTTTTAGAACAGTTTCCAGATGTAGTTATACATTCCTATTCTCATCCATTTCTTCATCTCGCCACTAAGCTCTACCTGCATGCTGTCGTAGTATTTTCCCCATACCGGTTGCTTGTGCATGGTATTTCTAACTTCTGCAACTACTGTGGTTACTTCTTCCGCACCCACAGCTTTTGGAAGTATGGTCTTCTGATAACGCACTAATTCGAGCATATCCTTTTTGTTCCATGCATATGCGCTCAGCTTGGCCATTCTGTCTGCACCTTTACGGCTCCATCCCATAGGAGTCATACTCATTCTTTTTGCAAGGACATGACTGACATGACCTTCTGTACTGCATCCTGGTATTCTTCTATATCTCAGCCTGATCTTTGCAGCAGACCAGTTTTCAAGGATATATGATGCGCCTTCCTGGATATACTTCTTTTCCTTGGCACTTTCAGCATGATACTCAAGCATATCTACTACAGACAGAAAGTCTTCCTTACTTCCGTCTCTGATAGTCTCTGACAGAACCTTCCTGGCATCATAAGCACTGTCCTGCATGTGGTTGGTCATCTTTATCAGGTACTTTTTAAGATGAAATTCATCGAGTATATATGTGATGCCACTAATTCTCTTTCCGCCAGCTTTTATCCATGCTCCACCATCTGCGCCCAGATATATCCTCCTAATACTGCTGATATCATAGTTGTTATCTATATAGGTGTAGACTTCATCCCATAACTCACTGTTAGCCTTACCCTCATATGCGCCGCAGAAATAATGGGCATTAACAAGATGATGGCGTTTGCTTTTTGGGGCATCCTTTTCGATACCTTCATGGACATATATGAGCTTATTTATCATTCCATTGAGTTTTCTACCGTACTGATTTACCTGAAGATCACCTTTTTTCTTTTGGAACTGCAAAGATACATGGTCTTCATCAGCTTCTATATACAGGTATTCAACCTTACGTTTTCTTCCTCTTCGTTTCTGTTCCTTAGGGAACTCCAGCGCGTGTATCTTATCCTTTACAGTTTCCTTGCTGACCTCATCGAGGATACTTGCCGCTTTTCCTCCTTTACGGTATGAAGTCTGTACTGTCTCTGAAAGAAGTTGCGCTATGGCATCCTCTGACATCCTTTCATGAGGATCAAACTCTAGCATGTCATCTAAAAGGTATCTTCTTTCACCGGTTTCCTTATTTTTAAACAAAGTCTTAGAGAACATAACCTTCCCGATTGATGTGATCAGAGTTTTCTCATCAGTTCTAACCACTTCCCATTTTTCTCTTCTTATGGGACTGTCCTTAAGAATCTGGTTGCAGGTGGAGAGTGTCTCTGAAATGTAGTCCAATGCCATCTGTAATGCTTCATTTCGCACTCTGCTTACAAACCCTGCAAAGTCCTTTGGATTCTCCGAGAAATCTTTTGATGCTTTCTGAAGATTTGGTACTCCATTCTCAATAAAATGCTGTATACTATTTAACACAAGGGGACTCCTCCATCTAGTTGTATTAGGTTTGCACACCCGAATATCAACTATACCATGAAGGAAATCCCCTTTTTCAATTAATCCTACAAAAACTTTACGCTAGC
>NZ_FOBE01000040.1:0-32190 GCF_900109475.1 Butyrivibrio sp. ob235 | reverse complement strand
GAGTATGAAAGAAACACCAGTAGAAGCTGATCTGTGGGGATGCTAAAAACGCGTTGGATGATTAAAGCCCAGAGCATGGCTTTTAATGGGTATTTACGGGATCTTCCCGTTGATGCATAGAAATGCTTTATAAAAGAGAGCGGAATAATTTCATCAAGGTCGATATTGGTTTCTAATAGAGACAGAAACGCGGGCTTGTCATTTTCAAATTTATCCTGACAGTCTGCATAGATATCAGCCAAAGAAAGCTGTTTATATGGTATCATATATATCAGAATAACTCCTTTCTTAGTGTTGGTCAGTGGTTTCTCGTCAATTCTATTGTACCATATCTAGTGAGGGGTTATTCATTTTTTATGAAGCAAAAACGCCGTATTTATGCGGCTTTCGGCGTTTTGCAAACGCCTATATAGTTATATAGATATGGAGGTACTGCATTATGACTAATGAACAAGCATGGGATTATGCAATAGGAATGATAAAAGTCGATGGTCTGGAACCAACAGATGACTTTAAAGAGTATATTGAAAAAGAGAAAAAAGGCGAAGTAACCATGGAGGATGCTAAAAAATTTCTAGATAAGAAATATAAGATGAAGGAGACTATTCATGCGTGATCCTTATCTTTATGATAATTCTTCCGTTTTAAAGAATAAGCTTGGAATTAAGGATCAAGAACTTCTTGATGCGGCAGAAGCTGATTACGTTGTGTTTCGCCTAAAGGAAATAGCGCTCAACAAACTTCCTGGTGATTATCACACTGAACATTTCTTTAAAATGCATGAATACATTTTCCAGGATATCTTTGAGTGGGCAGGACAGCCAAGAAATATCTCAATTTATAAAGAAGAGGATGTTTTAGGCGGACAGTCGATTGAATATTCAGATCCTTTTGATATTGTTAACGATGTACATCATGTATTATCTGATATGCGGGAAAAACCATGGAAAAGCATGAATAATGATACCGTTACTATTGAGTTTTGTGATTCATTAGCCAGACTATGGAAGATTCATCCCTTTAGAGAGGGTAACACAAGGACAACCGTTACCTTCTGTTGTCAGTTTATTGATGATCAGGGACATATAATTAACAGGAAGCTTTTTGAAGATAATGCAAGATATGTAAGAACAGCTCTTGTTGCTTACAATGCCTACTTTTCTGATGGAAGTAATTTCTCAAAAAAGGAATATCTGGAAAGAATAGTGAGAGACTCACTCAATTGATGTTTTTATTCCTGCCAAATCAACTTTGTTACATAAAAAGACAATATATTTACCAAACCTCCGCAAAGCATTTTATCTTGCGGAGGTTTAGTTTTGTGATTGATACAATTTCACTGGTTTTGAATTCGCATCCAATAACGGTCTTTGCTTTTAGTTTCGAAATATCCATCAAGATATATCAAAACTCCAAGATATGTAACCTGAACGAAGATTAGCAGTGCCACAAGGTTGATGCACATGATACTGTGGATACCTTCACCGAAGACTATGACAGAGCCTGTGGATATCAGTAGCACCTTTAGCGACAGGCTGCACCATCGTTTTCTATAATACTGAATACTAATCCAAATGCCATAACATGCACCAGCAATTAGAGCTATCACGAGAATCAGACTCGTTATCCTGAGTAACCATGCTGTTCCGTCAGAATAGCTATAACGCTTTGTGGCTCCCTCTATATACCTTTCATAGTATGGATTTTTCATCCAGTAGGCATAGTCATTTATGCCATTCCAAATCCACATGAATGGCTGTGTCAATGTATCCCACAAGTCATTTAAGAATGCAGGATAGGCGATAAGACAGCAAAACAGAATAGTAGCAAGAGAGCCCCAGGCAATTTGTTCCTTCTTCTTTGCCGCATCAACCTTCAGCTTAGCATTTTTCTTTGCTTCTATCTTTGCCTCAATAGCTTCATTAATCTTTCCATCAGCTTGTCTTTTGTAATCAGCTATATCTTTCTTTGCCTTAAGCTCAGCAGCCGCCTGGGCTACCTGAGCTTTTTCAACAGCATCAACATTTGACATGTTGACAAGTCTTTTGGTATCAGCGAGAAGGTTCTGAGTGTCTGCGAGATCTGCGGCTAATTTCTGCTGTTCTTTCCTGTTCATGAGCCCTGCGCTGTTCCTCAAATCGTCGTTCTCTTTCACGATTTCTAGATTCTGATTCTGCGTGTACAATAACTCCTCGCTGGTTTTTGCTACTGTCGATGTCAGCTTCAACTTTTCTGATGAGAGAGTCTGTATCTGATTCTCCTTTAATGCTATCGTCTCGTCCTTCTGCCGGATCACTTCTTTCTGCTTCCGTATTACCTCCGCCTGAGCCTCCACCAGAGATTCCAGCGATAGCTGATTCGACTTCTGCATAGTATCGCTCGAAGTATTCTGCTTCGGGATCTTCGGTGCTGTCTCTGCGTTCTGTGGCTTCTGTGTTTCCAAGCCTGAGTTCATTCTGTCTTTCAAATTCAATTGCTAAATCCTCCTTGTTCACACGGAGACCTGAAAAGGTCTTTTCAATCTTGCTGTCACGGACCTTATCTCCGTTTTCATTTTCAAATACTATATGTTTGCGTTTGTCCTCCCACTTCACAGACCAGCCTTTCTCTGCCATTCCAGAAATGAATTCCTCTTTGCTGGCTGACTTTGGGATTACTTCCATAAGAGCAATTCCGCAGTCTGCCAAAAAGCTCTTTTTTGAGTCATTGGTAAGAAGCTTGTAAGTATTCTTGTTCCATGTGATGATCTCACCCGCCTCTATTGGAGATCCATCAAAGTGGCGTCCTTTTTCAGCGACATGCAGTCCTCTTTCACGGCAAAGGTTGTTGGTAAATACCTTCTGCTGTTCCAAGTCTTTTTTAGACTGATGGAGCTTTCTGCCATCGATATAGGAAACGCTGTTGGTTACGATATGACAGTGAAGGTGGTCTCTGTCCTGATGAACTGCAATAAGGCTCTGGTGCCCTGAAAAGAATTCCTCCGTAAAAGCCCTTCCTATTTCAAGAACTTCAGCAGGAGTGACCTGTTCATCTTTGTGAAAACTGATGACGTTATGAGCACACATCCTTCCCGAATCCTTATCCCACAGTTTCTTTTCTTCCAGCCAGACCCTATACACCGCATCGTAGTTGACTGTAGGTTCAAGATAAGGCCCGATCACATCCAGATAACCTTCTTTGACCTTTTCATCCTTTAGTACGTACTCTATGGTATTTCTCAAGCCCCCGTGGCTTTTAGCGGGCTTACCGACTGCCTTATTAATCGCCATCTGTTATCATCCTCCTTTCGAAATTCCAAGATCATATCAGCAATCTCATCCATTTTTTCTACTGTTGGTAAGAGACCCTGACCATTTGCAACATGTGCCATCTGATTAATGTTGGTGGCTATTCCTCTTAGCTGCCTGTCCTGATCAGCAAAATTCCTGCTGATATCCTTTATTACCTCTAACTCTTTGGCAGAGGTGATGTTTGTGTTACGGATTGCACTTATGATAAATGACTGCTGCGTCAATCCGGATTCTTTTATTTTTTCCTGCAATGCATCATATTCAGTATCATTCATGCGTATGGTGATCGCTTTATTTCTTCTTCGTTTAGCTTTTTCCATATTAAATATGCTCCTCTCTATTTTTACGCTGGTTTCCAAAGGAAGCGGATCCCTTTGGCGGATGCAGAGTTGCTGCGTGCCAGTGGCACGCGTTTAGCAACGACCGAGCCGGAAGGCGTGACCTGCGCCTCTAGACTATTGGACGTAGGGAAAAGAAATTATCCGGTGGATGATTTCTATTTCTGAAGTCCGGTAGTCGGCTCCGGTGTGCAGAGGTTGGATAAACCTTTGCTGGGGGTTCCAAGGGGGCGAAGCCCATCTGGCAAGTTTAGGAAGAGCCGAAAGGCCTCTTCCGGTGCAAATGTGGCTTGCCACTTTGCGAAACTTGCCATATTTTTCCATCGCCGATATGGCATTCAGTGTAGGGTCGGCTCGGCGGGCGATGGGGAAATATGTGGTCTTGCGATTTGCCCGGGCGAGAGATACCGATGCAGGGATGGAGAATGCTGCTATAGCTTCCGGCAGGAAGTGATAGTAGTATTCTTCATCTCTGCAAACAAAGAAGGAGCAAACAGTCCAGTGGACTATTTGCCCCTTCGAAGTGGTCAGGTATCGAACGAACCGGGAAGAAATGAAAGCGGTGCGAACTGCGCCGATTTCATTTCTGGTAAATCGCCTTGCTCCCATGAGCAAGAAATGTTTGGCATCAATATGATGCCATATGAATTTTATGGGTGGCACCAAAGTGATGCCATCTTAAAATTCATCAAGAAAGCTAAGAGCATCTTCACTGACAGCCCTATATTCATCTGTGAGTGATGAATCCTTGGAGATTGCTGTTGTAATGTCTCTGGTTTCACAGGCAGGTATTTCTTTGATTTGCCTTATACCTGCTTCCAGTTTATTGGTGACCAGATCAGCAATTCTTTCAGCAATCATATTCCATGAACTGGTTTCAATGCTCCCGGCACTTACTGCCCCCTTACATATGAGCCTGAGTGCAACTGCATTCTTGGAAATATTTTCCTCCTCAGAAATCCTTTGGAGTAATTCCCAGGCTTCTTTATCCTGAGGATTATCCATTCTGAATCTGATGCTTAATCTCTTTTCTGACATACAATCACCTCCGGGAAGAGAGCTTACGCGCCCTTCCTCAGTATGTGCTGTGCATTGTAGAGTTCCTCGTAGCCCTTGGCTGTAGCACAGATGTCTTCAATGATCTCTACACTTGAGGTATCATATTTTCCAAAATTTCTGATAAGGCATCCTCCGCCTCCAATGATGTGTAGCTTTACAAGCTCCGGATCATATTCGTATTCACTGAGCTTATCGAAGATCATTTCAGTATATTTGACCGCCTCCCTGTGCATGACTGCCTGTATCCTTTCTGACACTTCAGACGTTCCACTTATGAGAAAGTCTTCAATAACGCTCTCATCAGGAATCTTTCCACATTCAGCCTGTACTTCATTCATGATTTTTTTTACACACTCATGAACACCAATCTTATCGGTATATTTTTTGTCAGAGACTGGTCGGCCATTAGTGATGACCAGTGTGTTCATTGTTCCATTTCCGATATCTGCCAGCATGTGGACTCCTTTATAATCCTGGAGCGAAGCTGCTATAGCCGCATAGCCCTGAGGATAGATCGCCACATCGCAGATTCTGATGTGATAATACTGCCCGCAGTATCTGTAACTAACTTCCCTGCTTCTCATCAGATAATCCCTGAAGGAATCTTTCTGTTTTGACATCCAGTGAAGCGGAAGCCCAACTGCAAGTATCACATCTGCCGATCTTAAGCCTCTGAGTTCCAGTTCTTTTGCCACAGCAGCCAGAGTAAGGATATAATAGTCATCGTCTGCATTCTTATTGGCTATGAATACCTTGTGACTTTCACCGATAACGTAGTACATACCGTCAAGCTGCAACACATTTGTTGCAATAGCCGGATCCTCACTGTACTTCTTAACTCCACTCTTAAACACTGTATTTCTCGTCTTCATGTTCCCATATCCGTGATCAACTCCGATCACTAACTTTCCATCAATATATAAATCTTTCATACCTTTCAATCCTCCATTTTTTCTGAAATTTGTTTTTAGTTACATAAGAGCAGTCTTTCCAGCTCTTCATAGTCATACTCATTCTGCTGAAAATTGCAGAAGGCATTCTTTTTTGTCGGGGCGCCCGGCATTGTCGCGGAGCGGTTCAACCTTTCCCTGCACCAGGCCCTGATGGTATCGTGGTTAAGGCATCCCTTATAACCATGATCCCTGATACGCTGTATCTGATAGTCTACACTTCCTTTGCCAAACTCCTTTATCAGATCTTCATATTCATCATCTGTGAGTGTGTCCTCCTTACTACACACTTCTTTAGTATTAGATTTATAGTTATTAGATTTATTATTAATATATTGTGGCGGATTCTCCGGCTGCGGTTTTTCCGCATACGGGTTTACCGCATCCGGATTTTCAGGACACGGTGAAGTCTCTGGTTTTCTCGGGAATTCTTTGATCACTTTCCTTGACCGATCAACTGGATCAGTGGGATCGGTGGGCTGTGTTGGCTCAGTAGACTTTACCGGTGTCTCATGGACCTCAAGAATAGTAGAGTCAAACTTGCCTCCACCATCCCTGCTCTGTTCTCTTGTGATATACCCTTTATCAATAAGACTGTTCAGGGTCTTGGATACCTTGTCTTTTCCATCCGGAAGAATCTGGCAGAGCCCCTTGATTGTGAGCTGCCAGCTGTCCGGTAATGATAGGAGAGTCAGAAGCATGCCTCGCTCCGTAAGCGATAAGTTTTTGTCTCTCATAATATTCTGAGAAACCAATGTGTAGTTTCCCTGGGTTTTGTTTTTTAATACTGCCATAAAATGCTCCTTTACTTGCATTAAAAAAAGAGCTCAAAAAAGCTCTCAATAAACCTTGTGTGAAAGTTTATAGAGAGCTGACAATTCTACCTTTTGTTCTACCAAAAATGTTTTATTCGTCATTTTATTCTGTGTTATATGGTGTTATCATATAATCGTTGGATTGGAAAAGTCCTTGAAATAACAGACTTTGGAACGAAATAATACAGAACGGGAAATCCGTATCTATATTCGGGACGCAGAGGCCGCAGGTTCAAATCCTGTCATTCCGACTAAAGTTTAAGGACTTGAAGAGATTCAAGTCCTTAATTTTTTGCTTTCAGTATTATCCTGCTCTCTTTTGTCCATAAGAAATCCAATAACAGTACCTATTACAACTCCTGAAATCGTTCCCATCCACAGGTTTGACAAAGTTATTCCGATAATAAACCCGGCTATCATTCCAATCATGACATATAAACCTGTCCAGGAAGTCTTCTGCTTTTTCATGGAGTAATAATCATTTCCGTCCTTAAATTCCCGAAGGACATAGCCTGCTTTTTCGAGCCCGCGAACCAGGTTCTCATTCTCATGTCTGCAGACAGTACAGATTTCCTTAACCTTACCGGATTTAAATACAAAGCTGGCTACCGCATAAAATATCTCCGAAATATGTCCCGCTTTATATGTATCATCAAATGAGACACTAAAATGGATCTCCCCATGGACATTGGTATTCTCAAAGCGAAGACTGCCTATCTTCTTTTTATCTACGTTTTTTAAACATATATCCCACTCTTCATCCCAGATATTCTCTATGTCTTGTGGCTGTATTATAAAACGCCCTGTATCAAGCGGCAAAACATTCTCTTTCATATATCCATATCCTCGTTTCTATTTATCTATATCCAGCACGATAGTCACCGGACCGTCATTTACCGATTCAACCTTCATATCAGCCCCGAATTCACCTGTTTGCACATTAAAACCTCTGTCTCTGCACTCGGAAACCACAAGCTCATATAAAGGCTCTGAAATCTCCGGTCTTGCAGCGTCCGTAAAGCCAGGTCTTCTTGAACTGCAATCCGCATATAAAGTAAACTGGCTTACTATCAAAAGCTCAGCTCCCGCATCCTTGGGGTTAATATTCATTTTACCATTCTCATCCTCAAAAATCCTGAGTCCACAGATTTTATCGGCAATCTTTTTTGCTTCTTGCTCTGTATCACCCACCTTGACTCCCAGAAGGACCAAAAAGCCCTTTCCTATCTCTGAAACCTTCTTACCATCTATTGTAACCGAAGCCGATAATACCCTTGTTAAAACCGCTCGCATTTTATCCTCCCATTCATAAAGCCTTAAGGCCGTATCAACCTCTATTTTACAGGAAAAACAAAGATTTTTGCAGAAAAAATACCTTCCCCGATTTTCAGGGAAGGTATCTGTAGTCTGTTAACAGAAAATATTACATCATCTTAAGTACTTCATCTCTCACACCGTCCATACGGGCATCAGAGAGACCGAAATCCATCTCTTTGTAGCTCCATGCAGCACGACCGATGTTGTACTTGTTAAAGCAGGTTCCAATTGCTGTATACCACTTTAATGCATCCTCGGGAGTAGCTCTCTCTATAACACCGTATTCACCGCAGTAAAGTGCAACATTTCTCTCCTCGGCTACTCTTACAGCCTCCTGCATATACTGCTCGAAGTACTCAATTCCAAGCTTCTTATCAGGATCGTCAACTTTGATTTCCTCAGGTCTGTTTCCAAGCTGAGCAAAAGCATTCTCATCATACTGACGATATGTGGAATCAAAAGCCATACGGAAGTTCGGATCCATAGTCTCAATCCACGGTGCTCCCTGATGTGTGAAGATCAAAGGCTCATAGCAGTGGAAATTGTAGACCACGTTCTCATCATAAGGATCACAGATGTCCTTGAGTGCAACAATACTGTTGTTGTAATAACCTCCAAGAAGAATCTTGATTGTCGGAGCATAAACTCTGATTCTCTTGATACACTCGGTTGAAATGCGATTCCAGGTCTCGCCGTACTCAGGCTTTGTTACCTCATTTAAAAGCTCAAAGGCAAGTCTGTCTTCATACTTTCCAAAACGCTGCGCAAACTGCTCCCAAAGCTTATAGAAACGCTCCTGAAATTTCTCATTTTCAAAGAATCCTGCTTCCTGCTCGCCGCTGTCAAAGCTGTAGCCATAAGTCTTATGAAGATCAAGCACGGTATTAAGACCGTATTTTCCGGTCCAGTCAAGAGCCTTCTGAATATATGCAAAGCCTTCCTCTTTATAAGTTCCGTCCTTCTCCTCAACAAGATCGTAGTCTACAGGAATTCTTATATGATCAAGCCCCCAGCTCTTTATCTTTTCGATATCGCTCTCTGTAATAAAATTGTCGTAACGCTCTTTGGTATGATCGCACTGTGACAGCCATCCACCAAGGTTAATTCCATGTGAAAATCCCGGGAATTGTTTCATTTCATTCTCTCCTTAAATCTTATTTAAAATAGAAATCTACAGGTGACTATTTTATTACTGCATATATCTTATTTTATACTAAAACCATATTATTTTTATCAAAATCATGGCCTTATTATGATAATTTAAGGTCACCCTCGCCAATCCAGCCGATCTTTCTGAAAAATGCTCCGAAAATACATGTAAGAACTGCGGGAAGAATAAAGCAGATAAGCGCAAGTCCAAGCCAGTCAAATCCGGTAATTCCTGCCTTTGCACCTGTAGCAACGTCATTTACCCATCCGGCATAAACACCAATCTGTCCAACAAGTCCGCAGGTTCCCATTCCGGAGGCAACCGCACTTGCGGGATCGTTCATCTGAAGATGGAACACACATGTTGCAATAGGTCCTGTTATTGCACTTGTGAGTATCGGCGCAATCCAAATCTTAGGGTTCTTAACAATGTTTCCCATCTGAAGCATTGATGTTCCGATTCCCTGTGAAATGAGGCCGCCCCACTTATTTTCCTTAAATGACATGAAGGCAAAGCCGATCATCTGTGCACAGCAACCTGCTACGGCAGCTCCTCCCGCAAGACCAGTAAGTCCAAGGGCTGCGCAGATGGCTGCAGAGGAAATAGGTAAAGTAAGAGCAATTCCCACAACCACGGAAACAATGATTCCCATGAGGAACGGCTGCTGCTCCGTAGCCCACATAACCACGCCTCCGACTGAGGAAGCCGCGGTTCCGATAGCAGGTGCAATTAAGGCTGCCAGCCCAACACCCACAAGAATAGTTACTATCGGAGTTACCAGAATATCTACCTTCGTTTCTTTAGATACCGCTTTTCCGAACTCAGCGGCAATTATTGCTATGAAAAGAACAGCAAGCGGGCCACCGGCTCCGGATCCACCCGAAAGTGTTGTACTTCCCAGAGCATTAGCTGCATATCCAACCGTTACAAGTGAAAAAAGTACAAGGGGCGGTGCCTGTAGCGCATAACCAATCGCTACGGCCATAGCTGCTCCGCTCATCGACGAAGCATACTTACCAATCTCGGATAACCACGCAAGTCCGCACTGTGTGCCAATGGTGTTAAGAATTGTTCCAATCAGCAGCGACGCAAACAATCCCTGCGCCATTGCAGACAGTGCCTCGATACCGTATCTCTTTCCGGAGATTACGATATTCTTTCTTTTCAAAAACTCTTTCATTACTCCTCCTTGCCTCCTTATATCAGCCTCTTTAGGCTGTATACGTGAAGGTCTTAAAAAATTATTAGTTTCCGAACACGCCCCCATACGCGTTCATAGATTTATGCTTCAACGACAGCTGTCACGAAGACTTCAAGCTCCGGTTCATCTGTCACATGAAGTGCACTCTTGATCGTGAGAACAGGCTCTACTATAGTTACATTTTTAAGAGTCTGAAGCTTCTCTGTCATGAGTTTACCTGAAGCAGGTGCCCAGGTTCCGTTTTGCGCAAGTGCGAATATTCTGTTCTGAACTGTAAGCGCCTGGCAGTCTGACAGGAAGTTCTCCATAGGAATATATATTCCGTTATTATATGTAGGGCAAAACAGTACAATCTTGCCGCAGCGCCAAACCTCGGATATCAGCTTTGAAGGATGGGTCTGTGATACGTCATAAACACTGACCTTCTTTCCGCTCTTTTCACGAATCATGGCTGCTGCTCTCTGCGCCGCACTCTCTGTATGTCCGTAGAGACTTCCGTAAATAACAACAATTTCGTCATCCTCGGGAGTATAGGTGCTCCACTTCTGATATTTATCTATAAACCATGCTATATTCTCTCTCCAGATCGGACCATGAAGCGGACAGATATACTTAATGTCGATGGCTGCGGCCTTCTTAAGAACTGCCTGAACCTGCATACCGTATTTGCCAACAATATTAGCATAGTACCTTCTGGCCTCGTCAAGGAATTTCTTCTCGAAATCATATTCATCCGCAAAAATTCCCGCATCTATTGCACCGAAAGTACCGAATGCATCAGCACTAAACAATGCTCCGGTTGCCTTATCATAGGTAAACATTGCTTCCGGCCAGTGCACCATAGGTGCCATTACAAAGGTCAGCGTGTGCTTACCAAGCTCAAGGGTATCTCCTTCAGCAACAGTGATTTTACTCTGAGAGCCGAGCTCCGGGAAAAACTGTGACAGGAAAGTGAAAGTTTTAGCATTACCAACCAGCGTTACCTCAGGATACATAGCAACAACAGTAGCTATCTGTGAGCAGTGGTCAGGCTCCATATGATTAATGATCAGATAATCAAGCTTCTTATCACCGAGAACGCCGGCTACATTTTCCAAAAACTGATCGGAGATTGAAATATCGGCTGTATCAAAAAGTGCTGTCTTTTCATCCGCAATCACATAGCTGTTGTAGGATACACCATCCTCAAGAGGGAAGATATTCTCAAACCTCGAGAGTCTTCTGTCGCTTCCGCCAACCCAGTAAGTTTCATCTGTAATCTTTGTGTAGTTGATCATTGTTTCTGCCTCCTTTTACCCTCATCTTTTAAAAACGGACGCCAATACTGTAATTGGCGCCCGTATAAAATCAGTCTATTTCTATCTCTTCGTCCTCTGGATTCTTTGCCTCCGTGGATTCATGATATTCTTTCTCTGTATTAACACTCCAGATGTTGCTCCTGTCGCGTGTGCCTGAAAGAATATTCTTTACAGTTTCAAAAGAAGTGCACATTGAGTGGTCTATATTGTTGTATCTGTGCTGTCCGTTACGTCCAACGCAGAAAAGGTTGTCGATGGTGTTGAGATAATCTACAAGTGTGTCCATCTCATCATAGGTGTCAAAGTAAGCCGGATATGCCTTTTTAACACGCTCTACATGATAATCAAGAACCTCTTTTTCCTCATCGATGAGGTTGATCTTAACCATCTCCTTGATTGCCATCTTGGCAAACTCATCATCTGTCATACTCCACATGGAATCGCCTTCGTTGCAGAAATACTCAAGACCCATCCATACGGTATTATCAATATCCTTAACAAGATAAGGTGACCAGTTGTTGTAGATCTGGAAACGTCCCATAGATACGCTGCGATCATGAACATATACCCAGTTATCCGGAACGATGTTTCCAATTGTTTTGGTGCTTGTCTTATTCTCGAGATTAAGATGCGGAATAAGAACACCCAGTGTCATGTAATCTCTATAAGGAAGTCCTGCTGCGATTCTTGCAGGATCAGCGGGAACATCATTCATTCCTGCCACGAGATCCTTTATAGGCATGGAGCTTATTATGTAATCACCCTCTATGGTGACATTCTGTCCATCCTTCACATAAGTAACACCTGTGAGATGGTCTCCATCCTTATTAATCTTGGTAACCTTGGCACCTGTAATTATGGTACCGCCCTTTTTCTGAATTTCGGATGCGGTTACGTCCCAGAGCTGTCCGGGACCGAGCTTCGGATAACTGAACTCTTCGATAAGAGATGTCTCAACCTTTCCGCCTGTCTTGCCGCTCTTTTTCTTAAATGCATTGGCAAGAACCGCCATTATGGAGACACCTTTAACGCGCTGAGCTCCCCAGCTGGGATCGATCTCGGAAGGATGTCTGCCCCAGAGGTTAGCTGTGTAGTGCTCAAAGAACATTGAGTAAAGCTTCTTGCCGAAACGATTTACGTAAAAGTCTTCAAGTGAATTCTCTTTGCGCTTAAAGAGCATCGCCTTTATGTATGAAAAGCCTGCTACGATAGTTGTGCCGAGTCCCATGTTCGTGAAAGTCTCAACCTTCAGTGTTATGGGATAATCAAAAAATTTGCCGTTAAAGAAAATACGTGAAATACGATTTCTTCTAAGCATAACCCTATCCTCTGTCTCAGGATCGGGACCGCCCTTTACAACAGTAGACGGACGTTTTAAAACTATATCATCATAGGACGGGCTTCCCTGTCTGGGGAGCATATTATCCCACCATTCATTAACTTCAGGGACCTTAGAGAAAAATCTGTGTCCTCCCATGTCCATACGGTTTCCTTTATACTCAACCGTTCTGGAAATACCGCCGAACTTGTCTGTCTCCTCAAGGACAACAACTTCTATATCGTTGGCTTTTTCCAATAACTCATATGCTGCCGTAAGTCCGGCCGGACCGGCACCTATGATCAATGCTTTCTTCATCTTACTATTTGCTCCACTATCTTATTAATATACGTTCACAATAGTGTAATTTTATCATTTAATAATCTCTATGTCGACTGCATATTTGTTTTTAATGACAAAATTGTAGCCTCCACAACCTTCATATCTATGGGCTTTGACACATGTGCATTCATTCCCGCATCAAGTGCTCTCTGCACATCATCGGCATAGGCGTTCGCAGTCATAGCAATTATCGGTATTTGTGAGGCACCCTCCTTGTCCAGTTTCCTTATTGCTGCCGTCGCCTGATATCCGTTAAGAAATGGCATCTGAATATCCATAAGAATCATGTCATAATATCCGGGCTCTGCCTTTTCAAACATCTCCACAGCTTCCCTGCCGTTGGATGCCCTCTCGATCACAGCACCTTCCATGTTCATTAGCTCTGAAAGTATGTCTGCATTTATATCATTATCCTCTGCTGCCAAAAGCCTTATTCCCTTAAGCGGTTTTTCAAGTTGCTTTTCCTTTTCCGTACCAACCCTGCATACAACATTTCCCATGAGTTGACGGAAAGTGGATAGGAAAAGCGGCCTTTGCAGGAAATCATATATTCCGGCCTCCCTGGCCTCAGCCGCAATTTCTTCCCAGTCATCAGTTAACAGGATAAAAACAGGCTTATGTTTAAGCGGCTTTTCCTTGAGATATGATGCGACCTCAAAGCAGCTAAGGCTCCTTATCTGCATGCCAAAAACAATGACATCAATGCTCTTATCTTCCTCATCACCTGCATCTATGAGCTTAATTGCCTTGTATCCGCTCGAGCAGATAAGGACTTCTACCCCTGTATCCTCAAATACTGTCTCTATGTTATGGCACTCATCTATATCTTCGTCAATTACAAGTAATCTGCGGATTTTGTTCTTTTCCCAGAAATCATCCGCCTCATGTCTGATACTCTGAAGTCTCAGGGTTATTACGAAGGTGGATCCCCGGCCCTCCTCGGAGTCTACCGAAATGGTTCCGCCCATCATCTGTACCAGACTCTTGGTTATGGCCATTCCAAGACCTGTGCCCTGAATTCCAGAAGTCTCCTTTCTCTCCTCTCTGGTAAAGGCATCAAACAGCTTTTCCTGAAAATCCTTGCTCATTCCTATTCCGTTATCTCTTACTGAAAAACGCACATCCCAGTAATCTCCGCTGGTGCACTTTTCTTCTGATACGGAAAAGACAATTCTTCCGCCTGTCGGTGTATATTTGACCGCATTTCCAAGAATATTTACAAGCACCTCATTAATTCTTTTTTTGTCGCCGACAAAACGATCCTGGGGCATTGATCCGGATTTTATCTGATAATCCAATTGTTTACTTTTAGCCTGAAAAGCCACAACGGAATTGACCTCTTCCAAAAGAAGCCCCAGCGCAAATTCTTCATTGTGAATATTTGCTTTTCCGCTTTCAATCTTACTCATGTCAAGAACATCGTTCAAAAGCGAAAGAAGATTCTGACACGCAAGTCCGATTTTGTGTGTATAATCCCTGACTTTCTGTGGATTGTCTGAGTTCTTGGCAATCAGAAGATTAAAGTTTGTTATGGCATTCATGGGCGTTCTGAAATCATGGGACATATTTGCGAGGAAGCTCGTTTTTGCCTCATTAGCGGCATTAGCAACCTCAATCATATCCTCCATCTGGCGCTTTCTTTGGATCTCCTCTGTAATATCCACCCAAATCAGAAGGAAGTTGTCGCCTCCGTCCATATCTGTGTGGTTAATGCTGCCTCTGAAATATTTTGTCTCTCCTGTTTTCTGATTATGTGCTTCTAATACTTCGGCCTCTATAGTCTGTCCCATCGGAACCTTTTTAATAGTGTCGTCCGAAGGCGGAATCTCTTCCTCTACCCTCACTCCCAAATCTATAAGATTTCTGATGTCCTTGTAAATGAGTTCTCTGTCCACGCCAAGAATTTCCTCAGCATTATCAGTCAGAAATTCAACCTTAAAATCCTTTGCTGAGAAAATAGCAGCTACCGTTCTGTTTTGTTTTATAACATAATCAAAAAACCATTCCTTGCACCGGATTTTTTTGTCCTGTGCTTTTTCTTTATTATCACTCATAGGCTCTCGTGCCCCCTGACCTTAAGTGCTTTGACCGTATTCTCAAAAAGCTTTAAATCAATCGGCTTTGGTATATGTGCATCCATCCCCGACTCACTGGTTTTTTCTATATCATCCTTAAATGCGTTTGCACTCATCGCTATAATCGGAATCTTGCCTGCATCCTTCCTGCCCTCATCCTTCATCGCCCTAATGGTCATAGAGGCCTGGTAGCCATCCATGTTTGGCATTTGAATATCCATTAAAACCATGTCATAGTAGCCTTCACCCTTTTCTTTGAATGCTTCTACAGCTTTTTCACCGTCCTCAGCTACGTCCACAAGCGCTGCGCCCTGCATTTTAAGTATTTCTGTAAGTATTTCCGCATTCAGCTCATTATCCTCTGCCGCAAGGAAACGCATCCCCTCAAATGTATTCTCATCCCCGGAATCATCCTGCATATTTCCGTTTTCCAAAACCTCTTCAATCTCTCTTATCTCATCCAGTTCGGTTTTTGGCGCTATATCAAAGGCCAGTCTCACGGTAAAGATACTGCCCTCATTAATCTTGCTCTCAACATTAATGGTTCCGCCAAGCGATTCAACCATCTTTTTGGTTACCGTAAGTCCAAGACCTGTACCCTGTTCCTTGCTTGCATTTTTCCTCTGTTCCCTTTTGAAGGGCTCAAAAATGTGCTCCAAAAATTCACTGCCCATCCCGATTCCGTTGTCCTTGATCTCGAATCTGAGCATAAGCCTCTCGGTATCTTCTTCATTTTCGGGAGTGATATCAACATTAATGATTCCGTCATTCTCTGTGTAAGTTACAGCATTCTGAATTATGTTCTTAAGAATTATCTCAAGCTTAAGATCATCACCGACAAATATATCCTCTTTGACCTTACCTCTGTCTATCGTAAGCTTCAGCCTTTTGTTATCCGCAAGCGCTCCCATCTCCTGCCCGACTCTGTTAAGAACATCACTCAGATAAAATCTCTCATACCTGACCTCGTCGCCTCCTTCTTCCATCTTGCTTAGATCAAGCACGCAGTTGATCATATTGAGCATATTGCGATGAGCATACTCGGCCTTTTCTCCGTATTCCCGGACTTTATCGGGGTCATCTGCATTTTCTTTCATAAGGGTCAGATATCCCGCCAATGCGTTCATAGGTGTCCTGAAATCATGGGACATGTTGGCAAGAAACCTTGTCTTTGTTTCATTCGCGGAATTGGCAACAACAAGCATTTCCTGAACAGACAAATAACGAACTATCACCATAATGACAATTAGAACAATAGCAAATGCCACAATAAGCAGTATATTGTTGATCATTTTTACCTGAGAAATATTCTTATCTACAGCATTTGCCGGAGTAAGGCATACAAGCATGCTGTCATCAATTCCGCAGGGCATAAAAGTTATATAGTAAGCTATCTCATCCAGTTCCATGACAATAGCACCGGTCAAACGGCTTTCAATTTCTGCCCTGAAGCCTTTTCCGATGGGATCATACAAAACCTCGCCGTTTTCCGAAATGTAATCGACAATGTTTTCTATTTCCTGAGATTGCTTTACAGAGGTGATTATCAGATTTCCGTTTTTATCTACCAGGTAGTTCAAAGATCCGGCCATGTCTCTTCTCTTTACAGAGAGCCGGCTCTTCATCTGATAGGAATCAAGCCCCATACCAATTGCGCGATAAGTGACACCCTCATATTTTCCGGGCTTTACACTTAACACAAAAAGGTCCAGACGCTTACCGTTTGTACCAATTATGTGGGAAACCTGCTTATCCCCTACGGTTTTAAGGCGATTGATAAAGTCCTTGTTCTCATCAATCGAACCTATATTACCTTCCGTATCCAGATAGTTTCCCTCTTCATCAAACAGGTATATCTGCTCGACGTCCCATATTCTCTTTTCTGTGGAAATGTAAGAATTGAAATCTTCTATCCCTGATGATTTCTCGTGTTCAAGATGATATGACCAGCTTCGAAGGAGCTTATAATATCTCGTAAATCTGGTCGAAATAATAGACTCCAGCTGCGAATAATAAGTTGTCAGCTGAACCATGCGATCGCTGTATATGAATCTGCTCTGAATGCTGTTCACCATGAATATCAAAACAGCAAAAAGTATGACAATGGCTATCGGCACTGTCCACTTTGACTTTATTGCACTACGCATATTATCCCCTCATAAAATAGTGCACTTAAAAATCTTTATCTGAGTTCGTACATTCTGTCTCCTTTAAAATACTCTCCGCATTTGGAAAACTCAGACAATACCAGATTATAACTTTTCACATTATCCATCCATGTATCTATACATATTCCCCTTGTAACAACAGGACATACGGTTATCCTGATGTCACGAAGCTCCGACTGAAAAGTCATGAGCGCTCTCCTTGCATGAAACGCCTGACAGCAAAGGATTATGTGGCGTATATTTTCCTCTTTCAGATCCTCTTCTATTATTCTTCTGGAAAACTTCGCATTCTCAAAGGTGTTTGTTGATTCCTCTTCAAGGATTACTGCATCCTTATCGACACCCTCTCTTATCATGAGCTTAGTAAGAAACTCTGCCTCCGTTACAGCTCCGTCCCTGTCCCCGTTACTTGCAGAATATCTGTTAAACTCATCCTCAAGACTCTCATAAGTCATATAAAATTTTCCGGTGACAAGTATCTTTGGTGCAAAACCTTTTTTCCACAGTTCTGCTCCGTGAAAGGCAAGTTCCTGCAGCGGTGCCCCGGGAATAAGAATAATATCTGCCGGAGTTGGCTCGTCAGAAAGAAAAATAAATTTTCCTATTTCTTCGAAGGATGCTATATTTGCTGCTTTCATCGAATCATTACCTTTTTGATCTCAGCTATATAATAATAGTGATAATCACCCTTTGCGTAATAATCGGCAATCAATCTTCCGTTAACAAAGCATTCTTCCTTCATAAGCTGCTTATACAGAACTCTGCATATAATGACATTATCTGCCTCGTCTATAAACGGAACACCGTCATCAAAGTTCACATTAAGCTTTGCATTCTTTATCTTGTCCTCATCTCTTCCGGATACAGAACCAAGATATTTCTTAAGAGATTTATATGTGTCATGATGAAGAAATGAAAGTGAAAACTTCTTCTGGGCATCAATGAATTCCTTTGTATATCTGGACTCACGAACATAAATAATGGCACAGGTTTTATCCCAGATATGCGTTATACCGCCCCAGGATATCGTCATGGTATTGGCTTTTTCTTCATTTCCCGCTGTAAGCAGTGCCCAGGTATCGCCTCCGAATTTAAAAGCGCCTTCCAATATTTCATCCAAATCAACAGGTTGGAATACATGAAGTCCCATATTTCTTCCTCCTTAAAAGTCTCTTAGCTTATCTTCTTCTGTCAGTTCCGTGTTCTCTATCTTCATGATAGTTATGTCGTAGCTGTAGTCACTGTTTACTTCTATAGTGAGCTTGTCTCCCACTTTATGTCCGAGAAGCTGTTTCCCCATAGGAGATTCTATACTGATAAGGCCCTTTAAAGCATTTCCTCTCATGGTGGTAACTATCTTATAAGTAGCTTCCGATCCGTCATCCTCCAGTCGCACTGTGACGGTCTTATTCATTCCTACTTCATCCTCCTTACTGGAGTCATCTATTATCTCAGCGGTCTTTATCATTCTCTCAAGAAATCTGATTCTGCTCTCATTGGCATTTTTAGCTTTCTTTGCCGCATAATATTCAAAATTCTCACTTAAGTCTCCCTGGGCTCTTGCTTCCTTAACATCCTCAAGGAGTTCCTTTCTGACAACGGCCTTGCGGTGCTCTATCTCCGCCTCCATGTCCTCGATGTCTTTTTTTGTAAGCTGGTTGTGCATTTTATTAACCTCCCTATTCCCCTCATCCGTCGTTTCCCTTACGGGAAAGCATAGGATGATATACTAATTTTACACGATATATTGAAAAAATAATATTAAGAAACAGTAAAATATAAAAAAGCTGCCACAGGAAAACCCATGGCAGCTTTACATTTTATATATTCGCTTTTATCAAGCCTTACCGTCAGAACCAAGAACGTTGATGATCTTGTCGTGAACGATTTCCTTAACATAAGCGCGGCCATCGCCAAGATACTGACGAGGATCGAAGTGCTCAGGATGCTCAGCGAAGTGCTGACGGATACCTGCTGTCATACCAAGACGAAGATCGGAGTCGATGTTGATCTTGCAGACTGCACTCTTAGCTGCTGCACGAAGCTGCTCATCCGGAATACCGATAGCATCCTTCATAGCGCCGCCGTTAGCATTGATGATTCCAACGTACTTCTGAGGAACTGCTGAAGAACCGTGAAGAACGATCGGGAATCCGGGAAGTCTCTTAACAACTTCCTCAAGGATATCAAGACGAAGCTTGGGATCCTGACCGGGCTTAAACTTGAAAGCACCGTGGCTTGTTCCGATAGCGATAGCCAGTGAATCAACGCCTGTACGCTTCATGAAATCCTCAACCTGATCAGGATTTGTATACTGTGCTGCATCATCAGCAACGTTTACATCATCCTCAACACCTGAAAGTGTACCAAGCTCAGCCTCAACTGTGCAGCCCTTTGAATGAGCGTAATCAGCAACCTTCTTGGAGAGCTCGATGTTCTCTTCGTAAGGCTTTGAAGAAGCATCGATCATAACAGATGTAAATCCGTTGTCGATACATTCCTTACAGATTTCGAAGCTTGCACCGTGATCAAGGTGAAGAGCGATCGGAATAGATGTTGACTCAGCAGCTGCCTTAACCATGTTTACAAGGTAAGGGAACTGTGCATACTTGATTGCTCCTGCAGAGCACTGAAGGATAACGGGGGACTTGAGCTCGTCACAAGCCTCTGTAATAGCCTGAATGAACTCCATGTTGTTGATATTGAAGGCACCAACAGCATATCCACCGTCATATGCTTTTTTGAACATATCAGTCGTTGTAACTAATGGCATAATTTGTACCACCTTTCGTAAATATTGTTAACAAAACACTGAAAATATTATAGCTCATTACTTAAGGCAAATACAATCTTTATTTGCTATCAGATTGGTTTTTCCTAAGGATTTTTATGATACAATAAAGCGTGGAATTTCCGATTCAAATTCATTTTTTTCGTTAACGGAAATCCGTATTACCTTTGGGGAGGAAATAACGTGAATAAAAAGCTCTCACTTTTCATAAAAACAGCAGTGTTTCTCGCTATTCTCTGCGTTTGTTTTATCTGTATGTCACTTCTTGTAGAGCGCAAATCCAGCTTCAATAAAAATCAGGAGTTTTTCGAGGAGGCCAAAAAGGATCATATCGATGCATTTTTCCTTGGTTCCTCTCATGTCATAAACGGAATCAATCCTCTGCAGCTATTTGAGGATTACGGATATACTTCCTACAACCTCGGCGGCTACGGAAGCGTTCTTCTTTCAAGCTATTGGCAGATGATGCTTGCTCTCGATTACTGCACTCCTAAGCTGGTGGTTGTCGATTCGTATATGCTGGAAAACAATATCAGATACATAGATGATCCCGAGGCAAATGTAAGCAGCGATGAGCTTCATCTCAATATTGATCGTTTTCCCTTAAGCAGAACAAAATATCACGCCATAAACGATATGTTTCAAGACAGAGACGAAAAATACCCTTATTTAGCTGACTTCATTGTCTATCACGACAGATGGAAGGAGCTTGAGGCAGACGATTTCAAGCGCTTTACAAAGGATGCTGACGTAAATCGCATGATGGGAGCGGTTATGGAATATGGCATCCACTCTCAGGAGTATACCTACACCGATTTTCAGGCAGGGACTCTTGAACAGGAAACCGTCGGAACCGCTTATCTTCGAAGGATAATTGAAGAATGTCAGAGCAGAAACATTCAGGTTGTGGTAGTAACCCTTCCCTTCCTTGCCATGTATGATAATCAGGCAGCTGCTCATACTGCGACTCAAATAGCTGCGGAATATGGTGTCCCTTCACTCAATATGCTCGAGATTCCCGGAATAATTGATGTCAATACCGATATGGAGGATGCCGGTCACCTGAATGTACTTGGCAGCAGAAAAGTCACTTCCTGCCTCGGAGATTTCATAGCACAGAACTGTCCTCTCCCGGATCACAGAGAGGATTCCGGATATGAAAAATGGAATGATTACATCGGGGATTACAATGCAGAACTGGCTTCGATGTGCGAAGGAAATGATGACCTGTACACTCAGCTAATGATGCTGCAGCTGCATAACTCCGATAAAACCTTCACCATTTCGGTAAGAGGTGACACTGCTGTTTATTCCGACCCCAGCCTTGTACGTCAGCTTCATTCACTTGGCGCCACGGAAATGCTTGATCAGGCAGTTTCTTCAAACTGCTCCTATATGATGATTTCCGATCATGGAGTGATCACAGAATTTGTCGGAGATTCAGAAAATGAATTTACTGTGGAAACCTCTGACGGAGTATTTTTATACAGTCCCGCAAGTGCAATATACAGGATTCTGTATGTAAACGGTGATACTGAGAATAACTACCTATATTCCGATGATCATGCCTATGCGGATGTGCAGCTTTTGTTCTTCTCGGGCGGCGTTTGCACATCGCATCAGTACTACACCTGCGATCATTTCACCTATGATTATGACCAAAGATAATTAAATCCGGAGGATGACATGCAATTTGTTTCACTTAAATTTCTACTGTTTTTACTAATAACCATATCCGTTTATTTTGTTCTTCCAAAAAAGATAAGATATATCTGGCTTCTTGCAGCGAGCTGGGGATTTTACTATAAGCTAAGCGGTAAGCTCCTTTTACTGCTTATCGCTGTTTCGGTTATAACCTATGTGGCTGGAATTCTTATGGGAAGATCCGATACTTCCGGAGAAAACAGAAAAGGCAAAAAACCTGTACTCGTTACAGGAATTGTTCTCCTGCTCCTTGTTCTCGGATACTTTAAATATACGGGATTTCTTCTTGAAACAGTCAAATCGCTCCAGGATGCCCTCGGGATTGAGCCGCTCGGAATCGTCGCAGAGATCGCGCTTCCTGTCGGTATATCCTTCTATATTTTCCAGGCGATTGGCTATCTCGTAGACACCTATAGAGGAAAAATACCCGCTCAAAAGAACTTCCTTCGTCTTGCTCTTTTCATCTCATTTTTTCCTGAAGTTATGTCGGGACCTATTGAGAGAGCCGGCAATATGATTCCTCAGTTTGAAAATCCGAAGGACTTTTCCTATGAAAACATGAGGGAAGGACTTCTTCTCATGCTGTGGGGATATTTTCAGAAGATCATAATTGCCGACAGGCTTGCTCCCCTTGTGGATCACATTTACTCATCTTACAGTAACTACACGGGAACGCTTCTGTTCCTTGCTACAATTTTCTATACGCTGGAAATATACTGTGACTTTGCCGGTTACTCCAATATAGCAATTGGAAGTGCAAAAATACTTGGCATAGATATCATGAAAAACTTTGAGCAGCCCTATCTGTCGCGCTCAATTGCAGAGTTCTGGCGAAGATGGCATATTTCTCTTTCTTCCTGGTTAAGGGACTATATCTATATACCTCTTGGCGGAAACAGAAAGGGCTATGTCAGAAAACTGATAAATATATGTATCGTATTTGCTTTAAGCGGACTTTGGCACGGTGCTGCCTGGACCTTTGTTTTCTGGGGACTGCTCCACGGCTTGTATCAGGTAATCGGTATCATTACAAAGCCCCTTAAAGAAAATCTGACAGCAAAATTAAATATTGACCCGCAGGGGCTTGCGCTCCGGCTGGTCAATATAGTGGTTACCTTTATTCTTGTAAACATCGGCTGGATCTTCTTCAGAGCGCCTTCCTTCAAGGTTGCACGTTACGTTCTTACAAACATGTGGAAGTTTAAGCCCTGGGTATTATTTGACGGAACACTTTTCAATCTCGGACTTCTCGAAGCTGACATAAGGCTTCTCGGTGTTTCGATCATCGTCCTGGCTATAGTTGATGTATTAAACTACAAAGGCATTGTGGTTCGAAAAGCCCTGACAAATCAAGCGCTTTGGATCAGATGGATAGTTTACTTTGCCGCAGTACTGTTTATTGTTACCTGCGGTGTCTGGGGGCCCGGCTATGATGCAGCATCATTTATTTATTCTTCTTTCTAAAGCATGCAGCAATAATAACCAAAACAAATGCGAGTGTTACAAGCTCAGCTATTCTCCAATATAAAGGTTCTCTGAATCGAATCTTTATAACTGAGTCACATCCCGCGGGAAGAGTGATCCTGAGTTTATTATTATCTCCTGCAGACAGCTTATAGCTTTGCGCACCATCTGTAGCGTAGTAGTGAGGATATGCAAGAAGCGGAAGGTCTGCATAGCCCTCTTCCCCGGAGCTGTTGATCAAATGAAGTTCATACACACCTTTTTCTCTGCTTTCTCCATCGTAGGTTATTTCCTCCGATGAAGGAAGCACAGATGCATACTGAAGTCTCTCAAGATCTGTACCTGTCAGCATGTACTGTCTGTCATCATCGAATGAAGTCCATTCATCAATACTCTCAATAGACACAATATTTGTCTGCTTTTCAAGAAATGTATTTATATATCCTCCGCTCTGCCAGATGGTGAGCGCAAGAAGCACCGCACTCATAACATAAGCCGGTCTGTGCCTTCTTATAATCGCATATAGAGTACAAATCAGCATTGTTGCCGCGGTAAGGTATCTTGCAGGATACTGAATACTTCCAAGTAGCTTAAACAAAAGCTGCGCCTTGCTAAGTAAAAGATCATATGGGAAGTAACAGGTACTAAGTACAATTGCAAATACTGAAAGCGCTATCAGCGTTATTGCTACCCTCTTATTCTCTATCTCTTTTCTGTCCTTAATAAGAACAATCACCGCTATCACACAAATAAGAAGAAGTGCCAGCCCGGGTGACTGGGGAAGCTCATCCACTGGCTCTGTTCCAAGCTCCAATATTGGGGCAAGAACATTGTAAAATGCTCCGCCGAGCTGCCTCCAAGTTATGCCAAAGGTCTGGATCGGAGTCTTTTCAGCTGAGTTAATTAGCATTGGTGCATTCTTGTAATAATCCATAAGGGGTACAAGCTGCCACAAATTGAAGACAAGCGTCCCCACCGCTGCACCTATAAGACTCTTCCATCTTCCCTCTGAAAGCATAGTCTTTATATCAGCTATCACAAATATGACAATAAACAGCATCGTCATCACAACGCTGAGAAGATGCGTCATAAAAAGGCCTGTCATACCAAGGCCAAGGAGAAATGCTCCGCGCCAGCTATTTTCATTCCTGTGGATTCTGGCAAGGCCAAGGACTATGAGCGGCAAAAATGCAAAGGCACTGTATTCTCCGACAGCTTCTCTCGAAAGGAGATCCGTCAGTCTCCAGAAGGAGAGCACATATAAAAGCATTGTGATAGCAGCTGTAATTCTGTCGCCTGAAATATACTTAAAGCAAAGATATGCAGTAAGCGCCGTGAGAATCTGTATCAGCGCGAAGTACCACATATATGCCATCCATAGCGGCATTCCCATAAGATGAAGAACCGCCGGAATATATAAAAGGGCATCTCCGTACATAACGCCTACCGGATAGCCATAGTTATTAAACCAGTAGTGCTGCATCTTTACCGGGAATTCCCCGCATTTTAGACCCTCTGCAATTCCCGCAATTCTTCTTAAGTGGAACGGAAGATCATGTCCGAAAGGTACTCCTGCCTTATCGGATTCCTCTTCAGAATTCGCAATGTCTACAGGCTCTCCACACCAAACGATAGATGAGCCTTCAAATTCAAGAGTCTGGTTGCAGCCAATGCTATACAGAGTATCTACCGCCTCAGGATTTCCCTCAAATACAAGATAGACATAATCCGGGCTGAGGTCCTCTGGCATATTAAATAAATATCTTCCGTAGAAAGAAGTATCCCCCATGTTAAAGTCATAGGGTGACAGCTTTGTTCCGAGCAAATAGTAAATATATGGCGGAATATATGGCTGGTTGTTATGAATTACAACAACCTGCTTTTCAGCAAAATATTCCTCTTCGGAAAGAACCTTTATAGGTTCATCCAGAGGCTTTTGGAAAAGATAGAGATTATCGGAATAACTTCCCAGATATTTAGTAAAGAATGCTCCTCCAAAGCCTATAAACACTGCCCCGAGAACAACGCCAGCTGCCAGATATAGCTTCTTGTTTTTGTAAAAAAGACCAAGCAGGGCATCCATTCCAAAGGCCGCAAAAAAGGCAAGCGTAAAGAATATTCCGTTCATCTTATTTACGTTTGGCCCGTCTCCTCCGAGCATTGAGCCTATAAGGAGCTCCGCCAGAAACCAGATGAGAGGCAAAAGCGCAAAATTCAGCTCTTTTTCCTTAACTGATTTTCCTATGGAGATGAATGAACGTATAAGTCCTGCCACAATGAAGGGAATTGTAATATAGTACATCGTTCCAAAGGTAGGAATACTGTTGTAATCAAGGCTGTCATAGAGAAATATGCTCTTTAAAGCATTTATAAAGCCCGAAAGTGTCGGCGCCATTATCTCTCCGCCGCGGTAGAAAGTAAGTGCCGGCATTGTGATGATTCCAAACACTATGGACTCTCTTCCCGTGATATTGACATATTGCGTTATAAGGAGCGGAAGTGCCAGGATTCCAAGCGGAATAACAAAGCAAACAACTCTTAGTATGTTTAATTTCTTTGAAAAAAGAAGTATCAGGAAAAATACCATCAAAAAGATAGGCATAATGGCATAGCAGATTGCATAGGTATAAAGAGATACTCCCGCAAAAACGCCGGCAAGAGCATAGTCACCTGCTTTTCCCGAATCCACTGCTTTCATAAGTCCATATAGAAACAGCGTAGTCATTCCGAGCATGAGATTACAGTCAAGACCAAACCTGGCACTCATAACAAATGCAGGGCATACCGTATACAGGACGGGATAGATGTAAGAAGCCGCTGAATCCTCACCGCAGACCCTTCTGACTATCGCTTCTCCGGCAAAGAGTGTTATAAGTGAAAAGAGCACACCCGGCAGTCTTATCGCGATCATATTAAGTCCCATAAACTTAATAAATATCGCTGCCACATATGCGTAGAGTGCACTTTGTCCGCCGCCGTAATTTATGAGATATACAGGAAATGACAAAAGATTTCTGTCTACGCCGTAGTTAGCAAGGCAAAATGCATCGTATGCCATTCCTGCTTCATCCACGTGAAGCCCTGCGGGCGCAGTCTTAAGAAAAATAAGCCTCGAGCACACTGCAATTATATAAACTATAATAAAATACCAATTTCGTTTATTTATGCTTTTTGTATCAGACAGCATTCTTTTTCTCCATAACTAAAAGTATTATAAGTGCTATGATTCCAGCTATCGCCATCAATATTCCCATGGTCAACCCAGGTGTGCGATATCTAAGCTCAATGCTGTGGGTTCCCGCACTAATTGGAGTCCCAAGGAACATGATATTGGCTTTTTCCGGAGTTCTTTTTTCTCCGTCTACATATATTCTCCATCCCTTATCATACGGAATGTTAAGAACAAGGTAGGAATCCTGACCGGCACTTATAGTGCCGGTAATTTCATTTGTCATAAGCGACAGGGAATTTCTGTGAAGATTATTATCTGTCATTGTTTCTTCCGAAAGTCCGGCTGCATTTTCCGTAAAACCGTTCATCGGCTGACATATAACCTTCAGCGCATCAAAACTGTATTTTCCTTTTGCGGTAAACGTTATCTTTATGCGGGTTCTTGCCTCATCGCTGTAGCACATATTCACCAGATAATTGTGCCAGCCGCTGTAGAACTGGCTTAGCGGTGTCTTATAAAAAATCGTCTTGGTAACCTGCCTGTTTTCCGGTGTGTCCGTGGAAACAATTATATTTACCGCATCATACTTACTTTCACACTGGAGGTTCTCAAAATATAAATAGGTTTCGCAGCCAGGTACCCCTTCAAAGGTCAAAGTACATTCAGCGTTGTCCTTTTTTGCCTTAAAATATCCATCCTTTACCTTCACACCATCTGTGTCGGTTATCTCATAAGGTACCTCGACATCCGAGTAATAGGAAGAATCTTGAACATTCATTTTCGTAAGTTCACTGTCATCGTTTTTACTTTCCGATTCCCTGACGGCGCCATAAAGAAGTGCCTGCTGCCTTTTTATCGGCGAAAGCGCATCATAATCATCTCTTGAAATAACCTGATCCTGTGTATATCCAAAGGCAGGGACGTTATTTCCCGCATATATTCCGAAATTGTACCACTCGGAGAAGGGCGCATAGTCATAGGGCACATAGCTCTGCTCCTGTTCGTTGTTGTATCGAAGAGAATAATATTTAACTCCCGAAAGAGTCAGTGGAATCGCTCTGTCATCAAGCCCAAAGAACTGGAAATTTGCCATCTCGTTAATTGCCATTGACTGCAAAAAGTCTGATACGGAACCGTTTGCAAGACTCCAGTAAAACTGAGTTGAAGGAATACTGTAAGGAAGCGAAGCATTGAAGGTAAGATTTCTTCCGGTATAACTGTAATATTGCTCATAGCCCTCGGGAACTGTCTCTGTCAACGCTCTGAGCTCCGTATTCATGACAAGCTCGTCATACTCCTCGGGCGACATCTTATCCACATAACCGCTCGGAAGGTTTCCTGCCTGCGGCGCATTGGCTGCATATCCGTTTTGAACAACAGCAAGAAAAACCAGTAATAATATCGCTGCTCTTCTTACACTTGCCGGAATCTTTTTTATCAGAATTATTATCCAGAACACTCCCAGAAATACCAGCTGGGGGTAAATCAATTTGGATGTATCTCCGAATATAAGAACTGCTGCCGAATATAGGATACAAATAACCCCGAGGATAATCTGTTTAACCATGCTGAGCTTATCCCCGTTTTCCGTAAGCTCTGTCGCCAGATAGGATAGCAACAGACAATATGCAAAACTCCAACGATTTATTGTATAGGAAAAGCCGGTCATAACATACCCGGCAACCGGGAACAAAAGCATCAATGTCATAAGCACGGCAAGGATTCTCTGTCTTAAAAGCGTCCCTTTCTCATCCTCTTCTCTTTTGAAGATAAGAAATACAAGTGCCGGAAGCGCGATGAAAGCAAAGCCTATAACCGTGTCATAGGACGGGAAATATCTGTACGCAATAAGACTTCCGATCAGTTCCTTATAGTACTCTGCCTTGTAGATAAGCGGAACACCATGAGAGCCGAGTCCGGCTCTTGGATTAGACAAAAATGCGAGAATTACAGGCAAAAGGATTGGCATGGATATTAATGTTCCGATAATGCCCATGCACATAAATCTTCCAATGAGCTGAAATTGCACAGATAATGACTTAACCTCATCAGAGGTAAATATGTAGATTAGCCCGTAAACAAGCGTCATCAACACAAGCATGTAGAAGAAATAGAAATTACTCACAGCGGATAGAACTACCGCCAGAATAAACGGAAGCGATTTCCTTTTACTAATAAATGTTCTCACTCCATACACAAGAAGCGGAAGGCAGATCATCGGCTGAACAAACTGCGGATTCCACATTCCTATGAACATAACTATCCCGCAAAAGGAATAAGATATTGCTCCTGTGAGCTTTGAAACAAGAGTAAATCTTTCTTTTCCGGATACCAAAAGCAAAAAGGAAAGTCCCGCCAGATAGGGGCGAAGCAAAATAAGAAATTGAAAATAGTAATAGACGTATTTTGAAGGCAAAAATGCCATGGGGAGATTCAATGGATCTCCCACGGCATAATATTGCATTGAGGTCAGAAAATCGGCTCCGTATCCGATTCCCAGATCATAACTTTGAATATCGAATTTGTGCTCGGAAAAAATCCTGTGTGCAACACCTCTTAGAAATCTTCCGTATTTTGAGAGTGCATTAATATGCTGCTCGAACGCATCCGTCGCATTTATCATGGACTTTTTGCTGTAATAAAACCAGCCCCATACAAGCAGTGCGGTAATTATATATAAGATAGTAAAAGAAAAAAACACTGCTTTCTTTGAATGTCCTGCTGTATTCTTCATTGTCCAAATCCTCGGATACGTATTTTGTATTATTACATGCGGAAGAAGTTGGTGGACCAGAAGGATTCCTCGTTCACCGCAGTAATTCTGCTATATTGCAGAACAACGGCCGAATCAGCGCCGTAGGCTCTGACAAGCTTGCCGTTTTTTACACTATAAGTTAAAGCGTCTGTCTTAAAGCCCTTAGGACCGCTCTCCATAACCCTGACAAGTCTCGCTTCCTCAGGTATTCCAAGCGGAGCAAGGCTTATCTCGCTTACCGTAAGATAGTCTTTTGTGTTTATTACGACTATAGTGGCACTTATACGATTGAATCTTCCATAGGCAAGGATGCCCTCACCGGCATCCAGTCTGACCAGCGATCCGGTTTTAAGCTCTACGCTTGTCTTATGAAGATGGATCATCTCCTTGTGAAACCTTATCATCTCCTGGTCTTCGGTTCCCCAGGGATACGTTCTTCTGTTATCGGGATCCGTAAAGCCGCAAACGCCAGCCTCGTCCCCATAATAAATTGTAGGTGCTCCGGGCCAGGTCATCTGGACAACAACTGCCTGCCTCATGATAGCCTTACTTACACCCTCTTCAGCGGCTTTGTGTCCTCTGGTGCCGCATCTGCCCACAACATGATTTGTTCTGGTAAGAAATCTCGAATGGTCGTGATTCGACAGTTCATTCATGGCCACAAGAAGAGACGGATGTGAAAAGTTTTCTGCCGCCGCACCCAGCATGCAATCCCAGAATCTGTCCACATTGCCGATAAACTCGCCATGATAACCGTCACTGTGCTTTTCCATTCCCGTCAGGAAATAGGTCAACGGCTCCATAAAGGCATCGTAGTTCATAACGCTGTCCCACTCGCCGCCTACAAGCCAGTTATGCGCACTTCCGTAATGCTCAGCCAAAATCAGGGCGTCTGGGTTGGCTTCTTTTACAGCCTTTCTGAATCTCCTCCAGAAGCTGTGATTATAGTCCTCCGAATGTCCCAGGTCCGCTGCAACATCCAGTCTCCAACCGTCAGCAAAATACGGAGCGGAAACCCATTTCTTTCCGATTTCGATTATGTAGTCCTCAAGCTTTTTACTACCCTCATAGTTGAGCTTTGGCAGAGTATCATATCCCCACCATCCCTCATAATTATTGTTATAGGGCCAGTTACCGCCTGAAAAACCGAAGTAATCATGATAAGGGCTGTCCTTCGAAACATAAGCTCCCTTTTCATATCCCTTGGCATTTTCATATATACTCTCTTTGTCCATCCACTTGTTAAAGGATCCGCAGTGGTTGAACACACCATCGAGAATTACTCTGATTCCGCGCTTATGAGCTTCCGAAACCACTTTTGCAAAAAGCTCATCCGATGCCTCCAGATTTTTCTTGTTTGTAACTCTGTCTATATACCTTGTAGCATCCTTGTTCGAATAACTATTGGTTAAAAGGTTTCCTTTATCCGATACAATTTTTCCAAAATGAGGATCGATATGGTCGTAGTCCTGAGTATCATATTTATGCGATGAAGGAGATACGAAAAGAGGATTAAAATAAATAACCTCTATTCCAAGATCCTTAAGATAATCAAGCTTATCCAGGACTCCCTGAAGATCTCCGCCATAGAATTCTCTTATATCAGCGTCAGGATCCGGATATTGATTCCAGTTTGTAACCTGAATGCTTTTTCCGCCAACATAATTGTACTCATCTGTAAGAACATCATTATCCGGATCTCCGTTTCTGAACCTGTCAACAAATATCTGATACATGACAGCTCCCTTCGCCCAATCCGGCGTATAGAAATTCGGAATCATTCTGAATTTGAATTTATCGGGAACAGTTTCCCCTGCTCCCCTCTGATCATAGTAAAGAGTCTCCCCCTCTGACTCAATCCTGAAATAATAATGAACTATACCACTGGTTTTAGGTACTATGCCCTTGGCAAGATAATAATCAAAGCCGTCCTCCGAATGGTGTATCTTCATCTCAACCTCATCGGATGCTACTTCGCTGTCATAGATAAGCGTTATCCTGCCGGCATCGCCCTGTCCGCACCGAAAATATACAAAAACCTGCTTTCCGGGTTTTGGCTGTGGCGGCTGGTAGTAATCCAGCGTCAAATCATGGAACAATCTGTCCCGCCTAATCATAAATAATCTCCTAAAAAATAGAATCGAGTAGGAGGAATTTCTCACAAGTGAGAAATTCCGACCTCTCACACCACCGTACGTACGGTTCCGTATACGGCGGTTCAATCAACTTAACAAGTAACACATCTTTCGGTGTAGTAATCTAACATTGAGACTAATCCAAAGCGGGTTAGTCTTTCTTTGTTTATCGCAAAGTTCATTACTCTTCGTTGACATACGTAGGCTATCCTCTTACCCGTATAGGCTGTAATCCAAGCCGTGTCTTTATCAACTCCAAGCTTCATCAAATTCATTATACGATTCTGTGGAGTTTTCCAATGTTTCCAAATACACATACGCAATCTAAAACGAATTCTTGAGTCCATTTCCTTGCAAAGTGTTTTCATACTACCTATCTTGAAGTAGTTTATCCAACCTCTGATGAGCTGATTGAGCTTTTTCACCTTGTAATTGTTGCTAACGCCCCAACTACGGCTAGTGAGTTCTTTCATTCTCTTCTTAAACTTTGCTACTGATTTTGCATGCGGCTTTGCCTTAAACTGATGTGCCCTTGAATCAAGGTAGAATCCAAATCCAAGAAATTTAAGTCCTTGTGGTTTGTCCACTTTACTCTTGGTCATGTTGGCCTTGAGACCAAGTTTCTCCTCAATGAATCGCGAGATATTTCTCATGACTCTATTAGCAGACATTTCACTTCCAACCATGATGATACAATCATCTGCGTATCTTACAAAGTTAAGCCCTCGCTTTTCCATCTCCTTATCAAGTTCATTCAACATGATATTCGCCAATAATGGCGAGAGATTTCCTCCTTGTGGTGTTCCCACAATGGAGTCCTCGTACTCATCATCAATCATGATTCCGCT
>NZ_FOBE01000027.1:0-65031 GCF_900109475.1 Butyrivibrio sp. ob235 | reverse complement strand
GAAGAGAGCTATACATCCAAAGCGGATTTCCTTGCGATGGATGAGATCCCTGTGTATAAAAAGGGCAGAAAGTCTGACTATGTTTTTTCGGGAAAAAGGATAAAGCGTGGACTCTACAGGCACTACGATGGGACAATAACAAATGCAGATATAAATGGAGCTGCAAATATCTTAAGAAAAGTATTCCCAAAGGTAACCCAATGGGATAGAGGCATAGTGGACATGCCCTGTTCTTTGGGATGCACTAAGCATCCCAAAGGTTCATGCCGCTTTGCGGCATAACAGAAACCTCTTCCGACGCAGAGTCGGTGGTGGTAGTTCATTGCATCTATCCATGCACTTAATGAGCGAAGCTTTGGGATTTCCGGAAATTGCTTCATAGTAGCTGCTTATGATCTCTGCCCGGTTCTGATCATTTGTCTTTTCACATGACAACAGGCTTACCAGTCCTTTTATCTCATCGTCAACAGGAAGGTCATCCAGTTTTACAGAACAGTCTTCAATTACATCATGCAGAAGGCAGGCTGCTATTACAGCATCATCCATTATTCCCATGGATAATGCATGACAGGCCAGATTCAGCGGGTGATAGATATACGGAATCGAAGAATGCTTTCTGCTTTGTCCTTCATGGGCCTTTATCGCATAATCAACAGCTTTTAACGTATTGGGAAGCTTGAAATACCTGGCGGTTGTCTTTACATAAGTCTTCATGTGCTCCCAGTCGTAGATGGCTTCTTTCGTCTTAAATGTATTGTTCTTCTCTTCTGCAATTGCAGAGACTGATACATCAAAAAACTCCGCCAGCTTGATCAGTTTTTCAGTATCCGGTTTATATTCGTCTCTTTCCCAGGACGATACGGCTTGAAAAGTAACTCCAAGCGCATCTGCAACCTGCTCCTGAGTATATTTCCTGTCTTCTCTTAAGCCCTTTATATTACTACCTATGCTCATCTTTACCCTCCCTGCTATTTATGAGAGTTCTCTGCCTTACAGTTTAATGATACTTCTATATTCACTATTATTTTAGCGAGAGCAGCTTTATGTTTCAATTAATTATTCAAGCTGTACTTGAGTAAAAGATCGGGATGTAAATAATGTTTCATATGATAATCATTCCTGGCAAAGGGTCTGGCAGGCATAAAAAACGGGCTCTATTCATGCTAAACACGAATAGAACCCACTATAGCATTTGATCGAAGCTGATCATTGCCTTTGCAGCACATCCACAAGGGCTTTCATGTAGTCCGGGATATCCGGTGGTCTCCTTGCTGATACAATATTCCCGTCAACAACGCATGGCTCGTCGAGCCAAATCGCGCCTGCATTTAAAAGATCGTCCCTTATGCCAGGCGTACTTGTGACCTTTCGTCCTGCTAAGATGCCGGCAGAAGCAAGTACCCATCCTGCATGACATATCTGCCCGATGAGCTTGCTGTCATCATTCATCTCCCTTATTATCTGGAGTACATCCGGGAAACGCCTTAGTTTATCAGGCGCCCAGCCCCCAGGGACGAGGATACCATCATAATCCTTTGAGTCAACATCATGAAATGACAGGGATACTTCACACGGGACTCCATACTTTCCATGATAAAGTCCCGGTTTTTCCGCTACCAAGTCAACCCTGCATCCCGCTTCCCTAAGGCGCATGACGGGACACCACAGTTCAAGATCCTCAAAATCATCGCTGACAAGCTGAAGTATCTTCTTCATAGGCTTCCTCCTTTTTTGTACCAATTCGTACATGTTACATTGTTGACCAGTGCTTTATTGTGGTAACAGTTGTCACTACCGCAAGGACGACGATTTAATGTTCTCATCTCTCATTTTCTTCTTAAAACCATTATACATTTTCTTTCAGCTTTTTTTATAAATGTTTTATTCCCTTATCGCACAATGGTCACATTTAGAAGCTAATATTTTCAAAACAAGAAGTCTATTGTCAGCTCAAGAGGGAACAGTTATGGCAAAGATTATTCCATTCAATAAAAACAATCCAAAAATAATAGATGCAATCGAATTCAATGGGAAATATACAGATACTGCTGCGCTTAGACAAAAGCTTTTAATTGCAGGCGTTCTTTTCATAGCTACTGCGGTATTTGCCTGTGTACAGTTTTTCCTGTTCTGACAGGAAGTGATTTTTCATGAATTAAAAATTGGCAGCTATATGAAAAGGAGATCGCCTATGAGTGATGAATTCAGAGAAAAAGCTATTGGAGTCATAGTAGAATTTGGTCACGGAAATGCCGATGAACTAAAGGCTCTTTCAGACAGTGACCTTCTGAAGAAGTACTGTGAAGTGACCGGAGAATCAGCCGATGATTACAAGGATGCTTAAAACCAGCCTGGGTTGCCACAGAAAATAGCGATTCAAGGTGATTAATTGGCGAGACCAGACAACAGCAAGCCATGCCAACGCTCGTCATCATCTGGTCTCTGTGTTTTCCTATGTGGAGGCTGTTATTCGCTCCTTGTTATATTAATTCTATCTTGCTGTAACCGGATTTCCTAGTACCAAAGTTAAGAAAAACAGCTGGTTTTGAAAGTAATATCCAATTGCACTTTCAAATTTACAGTCTGTTATCGCAATACCGTGCGATATGCTAAAAAGCAATTGTTTACAAAGATATTCTCCTAAGAATAAAATAAATGATAGTATCTCTAGTTTATGGATATAGCTCCGGTAATACTGCATATCTCCCATGGAATGGGTTGGATGACCAGTGCGGCTCCCGGAGCTTTCCCTTTTGCTTAGTCTATTATTTTTCCCTCCCAAAAAACTGATTTCATACGACTTCTTTAGTATACTCACCCTGATATCCCATAAAAATACCTTCTGTTGCGATATCATCAGATATATATTTCTAACCCGGCGATTTACAGAGATGTCTCGCAGGAGGATTTCACACATTTTACACAGATCGGTCACTTTCTCTTACGATTTTATCTGTATCATATAATCATAAAGAGAACAAAAACATCTCTTAACCCCCTCATAAGAACACAAACTTTTCTTCATTAAAACCAGGCTGGAGCTTACGTGACAAAGCTCCAGCCTTCCTCATTAATCTGATAATACCCTGTAATGGATTATTGTTGCCGCAAGGAAAAAAATTGATCCGGTTTATAAAACGAGCCCCTCAATATGAGGAGCTCATGCTTTTACTTTATGTGAATATCAGATGAAAGTTATTTGACCTTAACACTCTTTGGAGTACTCCAATTGGAATATACCTTTTTATTCAAAGTAGTAACTGGCAACAGTTTTCATGCTGTCGGAAGAGCATTTCCGAATTCGTCGTTAAGGGTCTTTGCAAGTTCCTGGCAAGCAACTGCATCAAGTCCCGCCTTTGCCAGTTCCATTCTTGTGTTCATCTCGAATGTGATCTGGTTGGAATTCTTGCACGCTTCAAGTACGGCCTTGGCATAGCTGCTGTTTGCTGCACCCAGTACCTTTTTTATCTGGGCAAGCGTAGGGATTTTTACAGCTGATTTCTTTGGAGCAGCAGCCTTAGGTGCTTTTTTCTCTTTCTTTTCAGGCGCGTTTTCCTTTTTTGCCGTATAGTCTGCCAGCTTATTTGTGATCATGGGCCTTCTCTTTCGAGGCTCTGATTCCTTCTTCATCTCTCCTGCTTCAGACTTTGCTACATTTTCTGATGTTTTTGCAGTCTGCTTCTTAGAAGGCTCTTTCTGTTTCTTTGCTGCCTTCTCCTTGGTTACTGCAGTCTTCTTTTCTTTCGTCTCAACTTCTATGTTTACCTTTTTGCGGGGCTGCCTTTTTGCAGAAGTTTTGATCCCTGTAAAAGGAGAAAGTCCTTTTATAAGAACAGCATCATCTGTATAGATTTCATATTCCTTTTCGGTTGCCGTGAGCTGACCTATGAGCATCGCCTGGGCAATGCGAAGCATGGTTTTTCCTTCTGCAGAACTATCCTTAATATCAGGAAGGAGTTTTACCTCCATATTCCTTAACATCTCATTCTGATAAGCAGACACCGGTATCGAATCGTTTGCTGATGCTATGACAATAACCCTGTCCTTAGCAGTATCCTTACTATTTAACTTATCCGGGAAATAACCCTTGCTGAGAATTATGATATGTAACATGTATGCCTCCTGATAATCTGTGCTATGCTCAATAGAACAGAATTTAAATATATAATTTCTAAAGAATATCTATAAAATACAATAGCATAAATTTGCACCAAGCCAAAGAATAACGTTCGATATTTATAAACTATTCTAGTTTATAAATCACAGCCAAAACTATCATACAAAATGATTAGTAGCTCTTTTTTAAACTTTTCTTAAGAAACAAAAATACTATTGAAAGCAACTTTCCGTTATTGTAAGATACTCTCCTGCACATTTTTGAGAAAAGGAAGTAATAACGATATGGAAAACCAATTGTACTCTTACGAAGAAGCATGTGAACTGATTCAGGAGAAAGGGCTTAAGATGACCACTGACCGCTATGCAGACATTGATAAAGTCTGCAAATTTGGTGACCATGGTTCAATCCTGAATGTAAACACACTGTTATATAGCAGGTATCAGTTACATGCTACAGAAAAGGATTATAACTATATAAAAAGGATGGCTGAAGCTGACAATCTTGCAATTGTTCTTAGAGAAACAGACGTGAATGAAATTGAGGAAATAATCTCCGGTTATGAAGAAGTCGGAAGTAAAGCTATTCTGTTCATCAAAAACGCTAACCGAGTTCTGCAGATGAATGATACCCCTAAAAATCTGCCTCATGAGATCATCTTTTTTACAAATGAGAATCTGAGCTTTGTTCTTGACTGCCTCTGTGAGAACGCTGTATCCAAGACTAAACCCAAGCCAGTTGCTCCGATAATCAAGGCGACAAAAATAGTCGAGCCTGAGCTTACAGATGATGAGATAAAGAATATCTACCCCGAAGGTTGCACAGTTACTCATACCAAGTATGGCCAGGGTATCGTAAAATCTGTTTCCACAGGCAGGATCACAGTTGAATTTGCTGACTCTGTTGAAAAGATCCTTGGTGCAAAAATCTGCATAAAAAATAAGCTCCTGACAGTCGCCTGACAATGTGAACCCCTCCGACTCTAGAAGTAGGCGGGGTTCATAAATATATTAATCCAGGTCTATCCTGTTTTTATATATAGAGATCTTCCAATGTCAGCAGCTTAACTTTACCCTTATCCGCATTTTCTTCAACCCATTTTGAATATCCTGACAAGGAAAAGAACAAAAACTGCACTTCCTCATATTTTCTGTCTATAAGCCCCTTTCTGTCCATCAGGGCTTCGTAAATGCCTTTATCGATCTGCTCATTCTTAAACTTGCATTCCCCGATAAGTGCTTTATTACTGGTATTATCTATTCCAACGACATCGATATCCGTGGGCTTTCTGTCATGACCATTCCCCCACCATTTACCGGCATTTGTCACGAAGCAGCCAAGCTCTCCATCCATTCCCTTTAACAGGACATAATATCTGCACATGTACTCAAATATTTCACCCATAAACTCGTGCAGCTTGTCTTTGACATATTTTTGGTAGTAAACATCCCCCCTGCCCATCTCTATTGCAGTCCTTGCCATGGGCACAAACCTGTACCAGAAACGGTACATTCCATCTGTTATTTCATAGCTTACTTTCTTCTTGTTCTTTTCATCTGTTATTGCAAAAACCTTGGATATTACGCCCACTGTCATAAGATTCTTTAGGACATAGGATAACGTAGCCGTGGATTCATGAGTTCTGTCAGAAATCTCATTAACCTTATTTGCCCCGTTGGAACAGGCTTCTATGACCGAATTATATGTGTTGATTGTCCTGAATTCCTGAGTCAGAAGGTTATGAGGCTCCTCAAATAAATATCCGGAGGAAGTAAAATAATTGTTGATGATATTCTGATCCAGAGAAAGCCTGTCATCAAATAATGAGAGATATTTGGCGACTCCGCCGGTAACACCATACACAATAGCCTTTTCCTCTGCGGAATACTTCGGCACAAATTTGGCCGAATCCAGATAGTCGAAGGGCTTTAAGAAAATTTGGTTAGTCCTTCTTCCAAAAACAGGGCTCTTTTCACTAAGGATTTCCTTTTCCATGAAGCTGATTGCAGATCCGCAGATTATCAGATAAATGTTCTTTTTTGCAAGAATGGTATCTATCGCAATCTGAAACCTGGATAAAAAGGACTCATCTGCCTCGGCAACATAAGGAATCTCATCAAGGGCAATGATTACCCTTTCATCCTTACATGTATTCCCCACAAATTTGAAAAAATTCTCAAGGTCGCTAAATTCTGCGCCTTCAAGTTCTGGCGCTATATCATCAATGAACTGCCCACCCCACTTTCTGACATTGTCCTCCAGGCTTGTCTGCGATGCCACATAGTATGAAGCTTTTTTATCCTTTATAAATTCAGTGATAAGCCTGGATTTGCCGATCCTTCTTCGCCCGTATATTACTGTCATCTGAAAGCCGGGCTTGTCATATGTTTCATTAAGTATCTTCAGTTCCTGCTCTCTGCCAATAAACATAATACGCTCCAAAAAACATCAAATATGTTTTAGTTAATTATCTTTTACTAAAATATATTTTAGTATAATGCCCACATAAAGTCAATTTTAGGGCATCTTCTCAAGAAAAGTCATACCTTTTTATCTCACAGTTTTTTACGCCAAATGACGAGAACTCCTCGTTATCCATTTCCCTGAAATATGACTCCACGATTCTTGCAATACCATTATGCGCAACCAGGATATATGTCTTGTCGGATGCTTTGATGTCGTCCAGAAGGTTGTAAATCCTCTGAGCAAGCTGCAGCATGGATTCTCCCGAGCCAAACCTGCTTGCCATATCCTTTTTTGCTTCATGGAATTCTTTGCCATCCCTTGCCGTGGATTCATATTTTCCAAAATTCTGCTCGATGAGCCTTTCTTCAATTCTCATTGGAATTCCCGTGATCTCAGAGATGTGCCTTGCTGTTTCAGAAGCCCTTACCAGTGGAGATGTCAGTATCTCATCTGCCTTTATCCCCTGTTCAAGAATTTTTTCTGCTGTTTCCACCGCCTGCCGGTGTCCAAGATCTGTCAGCTCTATATCGGTAGCCCCGCATATCTTATTCTCTACATTCCAGATCGTCTGTCCATGTCTAATAAAGTAAAAATGTCCCATATATCACTCCATGATGTATTTCTTCATATTTTCAAAAACAATCTCATATGCATCCGGCCACATATGTATCCCATCTACTGAAAATTCTTCCCTGGTCTGACCGGTTTCATCTGTCAGGCCTTTGTTAACGTCTATGTATTCATATCCAAACTCTTCAGCAAGTTCTTTTACCGCTGAATTTGCCTTTTCAAGCCTTTCGAATCGAAGCCTCGCTGCCTTATCAGCATCAGGCCACGGCTGCTTTGAAGCAACAGATATGTTAACAGGATAGTATGCCATAAGATATACCTTTGTTTCTGGCAGCCTTTTTCTGATCCCACTAAGGACAGAACGGTAGTCTGCTATCAGCATTTCCAAAGTTTCATCCTCACGGCTAATGTCATTTGTCCCAATGTTGATAAATATCTTTCCAGGCTCAAGGTCGAATATCTGCTCATCCATGGCATCAAGCATCTCCGGTATCGTATATCCGCCAATTCCTCGATTGTATATTATTTTGTCAATGCCGTGTGTCATTGCGATCTCATTGACCGGGAACTGTTCCATCAGGGATGAACCGGTAAACAGTATCTGCCCCTTCACCACATTCCTGTTAAGGCGCCTGTATCTTTCGAGCTTCTCGTCTTTCTGTCTCTGGAACATGTTTTTCACGAATTCTTCCATTTTTTATCAGTTCTCCTAACCTACCAGCCGTTTTACTGTTTCCTTAGCTTCATCGCTAAAGTCTTTCATACCATATTCTCCGTATTCGCACCCAACATGGGTAGCTTCTATCTCATCTACGAGGATCATTTTGCCGCCTTTTTTGTCATACATTTTTACAGTTCCATAGCCGGTTCCACCATTCCAAAGCCTGTTATGGAGCTTTTGTCCGTCAGGAGCTTCATAGTTTATTAGCAGCATGTCCTTTTTCAAACAGTGTATTTCTGTCTCCATTGCAGCCACTATATTCTCCTGCCTTACATGCCATATGACTTCGTCTTCTTTTTCCTCAAAGCTGAACTGTGTCTGCACATGAAGATGTAGCTTTGAAAAGTTGAAATCGTATTCCTTTCCTTCGTAGTAGAATACCCCAAGAAGTCTTCTGTCCAGCGGGACGAAGTAAATTTTAGGTCTTCCTCCTCCGATATCAAATACGCTGTTATGAAGCATCCTTCCGGTCTTTTTACTTTTAAGACAGTTGGAGGACAGCCACACCCAGGGGCTTGTAAAATCCCTTCCCCAGTTCTTATCTGCATAGCCGTAGCTCTTTCCCGGCGCAACAATATATTTTCTTCCATTAAAGGTAATTATGCCTCCATAGGCACTCTTCATCCCTTCTGCATGCCAGTACATAGCAAAGGCTTCAACATCCCTAAGAGGCTTACTTGCTCCATACCCCACATTAAAGGCTATCTGCTTATCAATTATAAGATCGAAAGATATCTCTCCATGATCGCACATCCACTCAGGATGTGACTCTGCTTCCTCCTTCGATATGGAGATGCTTCCTTTAAGGGCCGTTTCAGAAGCAAAGCAGTCCCCTGCCTTTATCTTATACGGTGCTTTTCCGTGTATCTTTACATCCTTAAGTGAAAAGAATCTATGAAGCTGGCAGGCATCCTCTCCCCAGGTTCCGGCTTTGACCATTAGATATGATGGTTTCTTCCCCTTATTTTTGTTTTCGGAAAGCTGCCCAAACACTGGATCCTTCTCAGCAAGCGCCGGATTACAAATGAAAAATTCAATAAAAAATGGTTTGTCCTCCCCAGTCTCTGCATCCTGAGCAGTGAAGGAATGCCACCACCAGTCATATCCCAAATGAGCAAGAGGCCCGCGAAGCATGAATTGATCACGCCATTTGCTATGTCTGTTAAAATTATCAATTTTCATCTACTATGTCTCCCAAATATTTCTCTTACTTAATCAGACTAAATCTTAGATTCATAAACCGCATAAGTAGCGCAAACAAAAATGTTGCCAAACACAAACTTGCAAATATCACTATTCCTATTGGACGTCCCCAGTTCAAAAAGCCGTACCAGCAAGCGGGACAATAAGATGAAACCAGAAGTTCGCTCCTTGATACATGGAAAAAAGCCCATAGATCGGTCCAAGAAAAAATGCTATTGTCATGAATGTAAGCCCGAGACATACACAAGCCATGAACTTTATCTTTTCTGTTTTTCATAAGCAGTCAGAGCCAAAACAACATCACACAAATTTAGTCTATAGTCTCATCATACAACTCAAGTTCTTCATCTTCTTCATGCTTTGGCACAGCGTGACTTCTAATGGTCTCCCTGAACCTGCTTTTTACGCGCTTTTTTGCCTTTTTCTTTATGATATGGATAAGGATGCCAATAACGACAGGAACAAGAACTATAGCTCCTACCTTTATTCCAAGCTTTATCTTAAGCCACATGAGCTCTTTCTTTTTCTTTTCGATGGCTTTGCTGATTCTTCCCATAAACACCTCCATCTGCATAATCTGCATATTTAACCTTAACATATTTGATCTAATGCAAAGGTTTTGGAAATATTAAATTTCTATAAATACTCATATTTGCAAAGTAATGGATTTTCAGATTCACACAAGAAATATATGCTTCTGTCTTCATACGCATAAAATCCGGATTCTAAGAGACAAGAATCCAGATTTCCTCATTATTCCATGTTTACTATATTTGTAATGTCCTTGATTATATGCAGGATCTCATTTGATATTTCAAAGGAAGCCCCTTCTGCCATGGTAACAAAATGGCGTTCATGCAAAGTAAAAAACTTCCTTTCTATGTGGGCTACTCTGTTCCCTGATGCATCATAAATATCTGTCTTATCATGGATTGAAGGGAACTGTGTCTCAGCCTGATATACCACATTCTCAGAAGAATCTGTTCATATCTATCTTGTGATGAAGTGTAAATACCTTTGATGTTGTAAAAAGAGATTTTGCCGGTTCTCCAAAGCGTTCAACATTGTTGACATTTGCAGCCTCGCCGGCTTCTTTATATCTGTGTACCTTTGAAAATACTCCCATACTTTTTTCATCCTTTCATTTATACCGTTATCATGTGAGGCATCACTTATCATCTGCTCATCTGATGTTTACAGTATATGCGAATTCCTACACGAAATATATATCAACAACGAAGAAACTGTTGCTGTTATTTTGCCAATAACGGGAACATTGTTACATTGTAGATGACATAGTAATATTCAGCTGTAATATAGTCACAATATTGCTATGTAAACCGGAGGTGTTTAAATGCAGACACTAATAAGACCTTCTGCAAAAATAAGGCAGAATTATAATGAGATATCTGCTCTGTGTAAAGAAACAAAATCCCCAGTTTTTCTGACAAAAAATGGCGAAGGAGATCTCGTTGTAATGGATATTGAAGCCTATAATGAAAGGGAACGTACCCTTGCACTCAGGGAAAAACTTGTTGAAATAGAAGAAAAAAGACTTGCCGGAAGGCCAGACTTTAATCTGTTGATATCTCGCTCGCTAAGAATGAATAATGAACCTGTATTGAGTCTTCAGGGTTACAAACGAGGAATACCGTGTTTGTAACCCTGTTTTTTGACGCTTTTCTTCACACAGAATCATTCATCCTTTACCATATCCATCAACTTATCTACTTCCTCGTGTTCCTCTGACTTCTGTTTTGCTGCCTGAGCCATCTTATCCTTCATGACAGCCTGCATGATAAGCCCCTGATCCTTGGCAGAAAACATGCCTATGCTCATGAGAAGATCATCAATGTTATCTCTGTTCACAAGCAAACTCCCGCCTTTTGACAACTTTACCCTGATGCAGTTGCGTTCATCAGAGCAGTTTCCCAGCTCAAGAGTATTATTTTTATGGTTACAGACAAAAACAGCACTCTTGTATGATATGAATCCATTTTGGTCTGCCAGATCAAAATATTCACATGGTCGCTTATCCTGAACATAGTCTTGCGCTCTGCTATTAAAAATTTCCAAAAATGTTGATCTGGAAGCCTTATTGTCTTCCGGTTTTAAACTGTGAGTATAAATATGCCGCTGAGTATCTGTATCCTTAATCCCTTCTATATTCATCCGCTTACCTCCAATACACAAAATGGTAATAAAAAGCCAGACCCTGGTGGATCCGGTCCATCACCACCAATGTCTGGCAATCCCTTGCTATTTTGTTTATCGGATATATTTTCATAATAGTTTACAGCATTCTGCTTGGCATTTTTGCCATATAGCCTAATGGTAATGGATATGTATAGCCCCTGCCACACATATACTAATCATCTTCTGTTATATGAGAGGGGTAAATATGGATAAAAAAGAATAATCCTATTCAACATTATTGCAGTGATTGCCTTTGCTCTTTGTCATGGCTCTTTCCCCGCAAATTAGAAAAAAACGCCTTCTCAAAGTCAAAAAAGATCAGGTATCTTGGCATAACCGGCTCTTGTATCAAATCAATTGATAAGAATGCATTTAAGAAAGGAACCAAGACCATTCTTAACATACGCTCAACCAATGATATGAAATATGGAAAAAAGCATCCAACGCCCCGCAATCCAGATTATTACTGAGGTTGCGGGGCATTATTGTTTTCTATTTTTGTGATAAAAATCCAATTCTACCGGTTATCAATGCTTCTATCAGCAGTATTGTTCCCACAGAGACACTGGCAGTAGAAAAATCATCTCTGATGTTAAGAAAGACGGCTATAACAACAAGAAAAATCGTGATGATCGCACATGCTATTTTTATCTTTTTCTGATGTCTCTCATCTTCAAAATCAACAGCATATATGACAAGTCCAAGGCTGATGCATAAAGCAAGCGTGCCGATGGCTGCTCCTTTTCCTGTTCCGCCGCTCTTATATAGATACAAAAGTCCGATGAACTGTATGAAAACTGAAGCAAAGAGCGATGCCACTGTTGCTATTTTGCTTCCCAGATCACTTTTTACCTCCGGTACCATTGCAGCAAGTCTGAAAATTCCCACAACATTCAGGAAAGTACCTACTACAAACAATATCCAGCCTAAAATACCCATATCATCTGGCATGGCGAAAAACAATGCGCATCCGATTATGATTAAGGAGATGCATAGCATTAACTCTGATAACGAAAAAGTGGGTTTATTCTTTGAATACTTTTCTTTAAGTTTTTCTAAATCGATTCCCATATACCGTAAGTCCATTCTCATTCTATTTTTGCGAAATCCGCCAACATATAAGATTTCCCCATCAGTATACTTCTCCCTCATCCCCCTGTATAACAGCATGTAGGGCATCGGCCAGTGGACGTACCGTCTCTATTACATCATCAATTCCAAGAAGTTCTTCCGCTAGGCCTTCAGATTGCGAACCTGACGCTCTCCCAGCTGAGCTAATGCCCCTTGAAGTCATTATATCAAAAGAAAATGTACTTGTATCAGAAATCCATAAAGCTGCTGATACACTACTGTTTTAATAGCAAAAAATAGAACCCTCCAAGTAAGGAGAGTTCCTAATATTAATACTTATAAACTTCTATCAGCTTACACTCTGGCATTGCGCCAAGTGAGATCGTCATTGCCTCATCACCGTTGAGGATACGACCGCACTTCCATTCTCCGTTATCAAAACGGCCTTCTTCATATCTGAGTATTCCAACTGTGCAATTTTCGCCGGGAAGTGGATGGAATCTAAAACTACAATTTGTACCGGCCAACAGGAATTTATCATGTTCAATTTCGAATATCATACCGCCACCTACAGGCTTTAATCTCTCCCTATGGGCATAGGAAACGTGTATATTATACTCTTTAAACGCAAGATAACTCCCGAAATCAGTATCCCTATGCTGGACAAAGCTTTGAAGCTTATCGCTTCCACGGTATTTTATAATAAGAGGTTTTAGTTCCTCAATCAGCTTATAGGTCCTTGCCAGATAATTCTTGCTCCCTGCAATATCAAACGCGGTAGGGTCAATATTCAGAGCAATCATAACCTCCATCGGCGGACTATTGATCAGCTCTGGATCCATGGCTAATTCTTCAATCCCAAACGGTGAATAGCAAATTGCATTGTGCTTTCCAAAAGCATAAAGGCAATAAGAAGCTGTTACAGCATCTTTGCGTACCTCAGGAATAAACAATGGATTCCCTTCATAATGATATTCATCCATCACATCAGGAACATAGGAAACATATATATCCGGTGCAAGTGCAAACAGCGACGGGGCTGCTGCTTTCCAGATTTTATGCATCTGTGTAACAGGTCCTCCGCTTGGATATGATCCTGCATACCAGGGATACTGTTTAAGCCAGGCATTAGCATAGCACGGCAGAGGATACTCTTCTCTGCCCGAAGCAGTTATCACTTCCACTGCTTTAGCAAAGTGATACGCCATGAATGCCTCCTCTGCATCTCTTTTGAACACATCTCTCCAGGTTCTTTTTTCTGATGTATCATCCTCACTCAGTTTTTCAAATAACGCATCAGGAATGCTTTTTTCAAAAGCAGCCTTAGCTGCATCTGAGTAGTCACAGGCTGTACCTAATAAGCCAATTTCATTTTCGACTTGCATCGTTATGACCGTGCTCTCTTCTTCGTCATAGTTCCTGAGAAATTTCATCAATTCCTTAAAGGCCCTGGCATCCTTCTGCACAGCTTCATCACAAAATGGTGAAATAGTATTTACCAGCTCTCCGTTCACCTTTTTAACGCGGAAATATTTCTCTGTGTCTTTTTTCATCCATCCGGGAACGTACATTGACTCTGCATTTTTCCATAGCCCAAACCACAGAAGTATCAGTTTCATTCCATTATCCCTGGCCTGATCAATAATTCCCCGAACCAGGCTAAAGTCAAATTTTCCTTCCTGTTCCTCGACTTTTTCCCAATATACAGGTACAATGACCGAATTCATATTCAGGTCTTTCAGATATGGCAAAACCTGCTTCTCCATATACTCAAGATCACTGGCACTGGAATTATGAATCTCACCGGCCAGTGCAAAAAAAGGCTGTCCATGAACATAGAGTGTATCAATACCATTATCTTTTCTTATTTCAGGGATCATTTTTCTTCTCCTTCATCTGTTTTGAATGTATGTATTTACAAGGTAATTATATTATTTTGGGTTGACCGGTTCATCAGATTATTATTATATTTATATAAGAATAGTCCGATATTTAAAGGAGTTTTTTATGCTTTATTCATATCCATCACATGTATCACAAAACAATCATCCACTTTCCATAAATCTTTTAGGAATGATGCATAATCAGGAACCGATAAATCGTCCAAACGGGCTTCCATTCTTCCAATGGTTCTATTGTGAATCCGGACGTGGAAATGTAATAATCGAAAACAGAAAATCCATTCTGAATCCCGGGGAGGGTATTCTTATATACCCCGGGATCAATCATTCTTATAATGCAGTCGATGATTCGTGGATCGTAAGTTTTATTGGGTTTTCAGGAGCAAATTGTCTGGAGATATTAAGATCTTTACGCATGCAGGAATCAGGCGTTTATCATTTTAATCATGAAAATCCATTTTTACGTTATGAAAAACAAATTTTGGAGATAACGCATTTGCCAAAATCCGATCAAAGACATCGACTATCTGTTATCTGCTATGATTTCCTCCTGACGCTTTCGGAAAACATAAGATTCATCAGCACATCGGAAGAAGTTGCTGATTCTGGGACTGTACGCAAAATACTAGAATTTCTGGAAGATCATTACTCTCAGACAATAACCATAGATGACTTGGCAAGAACAGTTCATCTGTCCAGGGCTTATACCCAAAGTCTGTTTAAAGCCGAAACGAAAACTACAATAATGCAGCATCTGACTTCAATACGCATTAATCATGCCAGAAATCTACTGATACGATATCCTGAACGTCCCGTCTATACTATTGCTTCAGAATGCGGTTTTAAGGATGCCAGCTATTTTGGGTATATATTTAAAAAACAGACAGGCATTACGCCTGCACAATTTAGAAAATAGAAAAGGAAATACTACTGCATAGACAATAATCTCCAGCGGAGCGTTTCGCGGGATTGAACCCGTGGCCTCCGCGACTTAGTTCACTCAGATGAAAATCGGTCTGAAGCCCAAACAAAAGGACAGATTTTGAATATATGAAGTCTGTTTTTTGTTTGGTCTTACACCGATTGTTCACGTTCCGATATAACTTACTCGTCCCCAAGCATCTTTTTATAATAATCTGACTTGGTAGTTGCATCAAATCCATCCAGTAAATACTCTGTAGGGATATATTTTTCATACTTAAGATCCATGAAGTAGTTGCAAAACAACTGCTCGCCATATATTATTCTGCCGTTACCATCAGTGAGGGCATATACAAATCCATGATAAGAATCTGCGTTTACTGCAAGAAGGTCATAGGTTTTTTCCTCTTTAACGCAGTAATATCCTACGTATTCAGTAGACTCGTACTCTCTAAGCCTCTTTACTTCTTCTGCATAGTCATCGGCTGAATAATCTACAACCAGATATCCAAGGTACTGCGCATCCCAAGGATTATAATAAACCATTTTGAAATCCGCCACATTCATATCATCTGTAATCTTATATGGCCAGATATGTTCATCCATTCCAAGCTTGGTCCATTTGTTTTCTTCATCCTTAAACGGAGCTTCATTTCTGGAAAAAGACATATATTCATTATAATGGGTGATGTCGTCATATTCTTCAATTGGCGCCAAGTGAAAGCCTACACACAAAATTCCAATGATTACATATAATACAATCACTCGCCAAAAGCCAATGATCATCCCGGCCACAGTGGCTATTTTCATGAAAAGAACCAGCCATCTTAGTGGCCACATCTCTTACTTCCTTATCCATCATCTCGCTTTTTCTTTCTCCTTCAATTATTTCTCTGACATCCACATCGTAGAAATCCGCAATCTCAACCAGTAAAGAAATGTCCGGTAGATTGGTTCCATTCTCCCATCGTGATATGGTTCTGGAGCTTACATTAAAAACCTGTGCAAGCTGTTCCTGGGTCATTTCCTTTTCATGTCTTAATTCTTTTAAAAATCTTCCTGCTTTTTGCTGATCCAATAATTGATTTCCTCCTCTCCTTGGATAATTGGAGTATATGAAACCTGTCCACGTATTACCACGACACAAAGCGAGAAATGCCGTATTTTTGCACCGGACAAGGTGTGTCTAGTCCAATATTATTAAATTCATGAGTTATTATATACATAGTAAAAGCAGCGTACAATCCATAATCCGAATCATACACTGCTAATATATTCCTACTAAAGAAATCTCACTGACTCCATGTTGATTCATTTTCAGATGTAGTCAAAGATTCCTTGGATAGCGTCTGTGATATTTATAATGTCAGGATAATGTATCCTATCAATCTTTGAATAACCCCTGATATTCAAATCAAGGAGTGCCATTTTTTCACATTGCACATAACCTTCTACGTCTTCAGTTTCGATATGTATATGTAAAGGTCCTGCTTCCCCTTTTTCAAAAATAGGGCATCCGATTATCTCATAAGTCTGATTAAAGAAATCCTTACTCACAATAAGAACCGGTTTCTTGATATGTTCAATCTTAAGTATATCCCCCTGATGCAATTCTTCCTTCATTCCCAAATCTCTCTTCCTACCGATTCACCCCAGTCAAACTCGCCATCTAAATGGAGCTGCCCACCATACTCTGCAGCACGTTCTTCCAGTGTTCTATGTCTAAATGGTTTAACAAGCATTATCATGCCATTAGATACCTTTACATCAAGAACATCATCAACTGAAATAGCCGCTTCCTGAAGTACCTCTTTTGGTATTCTAATTCCCTGACTATTTCCCCATGTTTTAACTTGAGCTTGCATAATCAGCACCTCCTTTGTATATACATTGTATATCCCTGAAACAAAAAAATCAACTTATTTGTCATCCAGATTAGTACGTTCCGAGTTAATTATCTAAGAAAATATCCACCAAAACTCATATAGTGTATAGTTGTCTCTTCTGTTATCGCACCATCAACGCGGATTGATGTTGGTATAAACTTATATCCTTCTTTGGTTGTTATCTCTTTTGGAACAATAGCTCTGAGTTCATCAATTGACGCGCCTTCTTTATCCTTTTCAATAAGAGCATACGCAACATCCTCAAGATCAAGTGTAGTCAACATCTCTTCAGTATCCGGCACATAAACAAGCAGCTTAGATGGGTCTATTACCGGTCTTTCATTATCACTGTAATAGTTTTGTCTGTTAAGATATGACTTGCCATAGTTCTGGTAGATAATGTAAAACTCGTCATAACTACTTACATCAAATGAATTAACACGACCATTCAGTCTTACATCTATCTGGAAAAAATCAATATCTTCTCTCCCGTCTCTCCCCTTAGATAAAAGAACTATCTGGTCCCGGGTCAGTTTTCCCTTTAGATAATTCTGACCAATGCTTCCGCCTTCTTTTGAGATTACTTTGTAAGCTTCTTTGGCCTGCATTTCATCGAAAACTGTAGCATTATCACCAAGCGCTACAAACTCTTCTATCTCAGATTTCCGGGAAAGAGTAACCACATTTCTTGCATTGGCAAATGGAGATATAAATATCACCATCACAAGAGAAGCAATCGCAAACAGCGCACAATAGGCGATATCTTTTTTGCCAAAAAATCTGATGGTATAAAGTGCAAAGTAAATAACCTCAAACACAATAAACATAATCTCCAGGTATCTGATTGTAGTAAAACCATAATCATCTATTCTGATGAACATGCATATTACCTGAAGAATAATAAATGGAATATACAGAAATGGCAAAAGACCTGCTATCTTCTTGAACAGTCCCTCTGCGCAGCCATAAGCCATTGTCCAGATTCCTATACCAAAAACAAAGAGTACGGCAAGAATCTCAAACACCTCATCAGAAGGCAATGACCTTTGAATAATGATCTTAATGATATAGAGATAGATTATCAAATAGGCAATTGAAATAATGAATACAAATACATAATTAAGGATTGCCTTACCTAACTTGCTGATATCATCTTCAGTATCGGATAAACCTGCAATTGCACAAGGGTAAGCAACAAAACCCAAAGGCAAAAGCTGAACTCTCATAATAGTATCAGAGTCCCAATCTTCAAAGATAAGTACACCAAAGAATACAGTAATAAAAAGTGAACCAATAGCCAGAATAACGTATAAAAGCTCAGACTTCATAATTCCGCAGAAAGCCTTGGCAACATACATTTCAAAGGTTTCACCACTCTTTTTGTAAAAGAAAAAGATAATAAGGCAAAGATAAAGAACAATGAGAGTCACAAAAAGACCACTCATAAAGCCTCTGGCTGTAAGATGAGTAATGTCATACAGGATTCTAACTAAATCAGTCTCATAATTGATAGCATCAATAAGCGCTGTCACTATGCCGGCAGCCATAATAACAACATAGAGAATTATCCTTTTTACACTCTTTTCCTGGTGATAAAGATGGATATTCTCACACAATAGAGCACTGATAGACGCTGCAACTAAAACACTACAGCAGCAATACAGAACCTTCTGCACATTAGAACTTAGATCAAAGCTATCACCATAAAAAATAACATTTAACAGCGTTGCCACCATAAATAATACGATAGACACAGGATGATGCGAAAAGATATTACAGAATCCCCTTTTTGTTTTCTCAAAAATTTTCATACAAACCTCCAAGTTATCCCCAAACTAAGCTATTTTAGTATATGTGAGTTGGGCCTCATCTGTAATACAATTCTTCATCGATATTTGTTGCATATTTTCCGGATTTTAGCTTTGCGAACTGTCAATTTCCCTTCTTCCAAACGCTTTTACTAATTTCATATACTCCGTCATGATACGGACCTTCTCCGGTAAAAAAGGTTTCGAATTCACATTTTTCAAGGACTCTGCCTGATGCTTTATTCTCCAGAAGGCGAATGCCATAAACTTCTGAAATACCAACTCGATCTGTTATCACTGGAAGGAAAGCACTTACTGCCTCTGTAGCATAACCTTTTCCGGTGTACTGTTTTGCTACATGATATCCAATTTCCCATTTTCCATCATCGATTGGGACTAGCTGCACATGACCGATATTCGTCCCTTCTTCCTTTGTAATCAGTGCATAGATAAGAGGTGCTTCAGTAGAATTATACTGTGACATTATGAACTCTATAGTTTCCTTGGCATCTTCAAGTGTCTCAAAAACTTCATCAGGGACGAATCTTCTAATGTCCTCATCCAGTGAGTTTTTATGGACATCCATCGCCATATCCATTGTCATTTCTGTTATTTTTAATCTGTCTGTTTCCAATAAAATATTCATATTTATTTCCTTGCGTAGTTATACTGAAATATTAACATCCTAAAATCCGCTTTGCGGATGATGACTCCCTCCTGCCATTCATATGCCTTTATTCCTGTTTATAGCCACTTCTTTTTCCTGAAAAATAGTAGACTGACCAGTACTATTAAAATGCTAATCGCAATAACCACAGGATATCCCCATCTCCATTCAAGCTCAGGCATATATCTAAAATTCATTCCATACCATCCAACTATAAGCGTCAAAGGAAGAAATATTGTTGTAACTACTGTAAGCACAGTCATTATCCTATTCTGTTTTATATCAAGATGGGCCTTGTAAAGATCCCTAATCTGCATGGTATAGTCCCTGATTGCTGTTGAAGTATCATGCAACCTGTCCATTCTATTAAGAAACAGCCTGAAATATCTGATATTTTCCTGCTTGAAAAAGCTGTTCTCATTTTCTTCAAACTCCTGCCCTAAATCCATAAGTTGCTCGTAATGAATCCGAAGATCCCTGATATTACTCCTTATCTCATTAACTCTGCCGGACGCAATTTTTTCATCTTCATTAAGTATGGCATTTTCCATGGCATCAAGCTCTTTGTCATAACGTTCCATGAGTCGTAGATCATCCTTCACAATCTGGTCAAGAAAATCGTAAAGAAATCTCTCAAGCGAAGGCATACGCCATTTCTTAGTGTTTTTAATCCTTTTTATCAGTTTTGCTGCAGCACCGGAATCATCGATAAATACGATTCCCTTTTCATCAAGAGCAAAGGCAAATCTGCTACTCTCTCCTGACATGTTGGTTCTGTCAGGAATTACAAATGAACCTGTAAGTGAGTCATAATTCACCTCTGCCTTTGTAGTCAGGATATCTTTATCTTCTATATCCATATCAATTCCCATATCAAATATGCCACTACAATTCCTCCATTCCTCAAATGTAAGAATTGCAACATACTGATCTTTTGCGTTCTTTATCTCTTCTGCTGTAACTTCTTCCAGCATTTCCTTAATCAAATAAAACATCGGTTTTCCTTCAACATTATGTTTTTAACTATTTTGTTCTTTATACTTTAAGATAATTTTGAACTTTCAATCTCTATTATACATAAATTGAGCTCTAAAGCATTACTGCTTCAGAGCCCGAATAATTCTATTTGTCCTTATTGTATCGCTCCTGCCACACACATGCCTCCCCACATAATAACTGCATTCTTTGGTTCATTAAATTTCTATTAAAACATCTGGTATTCGTTTAACAAGAAAAGTATAAACCGTATAATCAGATATATACTAATCATTTTCTGTTATATGAGAGGGATAAATATGGACAAAAAAAGAATGATCCTATTCAGCATTATTGCAGTGATTGCCTTTGCTCTTTGTCATGGCTCTTTCCCCGCAAATGCAAAAACCATGATGGATACCGGCACTCCGCTTTATGACCAAGCCGGTGATACATTTGAATTTGGTGGCGTGCTATATGAAATCACGTCTATCGGCTCATCCGGAGAGTATTATGGGACAACAAAAGCAATCGGAAGGGCAAAAGAAAATGACACTTCCCAAACAGTAATAGGTATTTCCAATGCTAGTTTGCGCGTATCTGAAGGAAAAGACGGATTCAAGGACTTCCAGTGCACGGAAATAGCAAAGAACGCTTTCAAGGACGATAAGCTGATATATGTACTCATTATTGACGAAAAAACCGGGGTACAGAAGATCCCGCAAGGTGCATTTTCAAACTGCCGTAAACTCACCTATGTGCATATTCATGGAAATAAGCTTCAGAAGATAGAAAAAAATGCCTTCTCAAAGTCAAAAAAGATCAGGTATCTTGGCATAACCGGCTCTTGCATCAAATCAATTGATAAGAATGCATTTAAGAAAGGAACCAAGACCATTCTTAACATACGCTCAACCAATGATATGAAATATGGAAAAAAGGTTAAGAAACTTCTTAATAAAGCAGGCATAAAAGTAAAAAAAATCTATACCTACTAGACTTTAACATCAACTAAAAAAGCATCAAACGCAGCAATGCCCCGTACCCCAGATTATTACTGAGGTTGCGTGGCATTATTGTTTTCTATTTTTGTGATAAAAATCCAATTCTACCGGTTATCACCGCTTCTATCAGAAGTATTGTTCCCACGGAGACACTGGCAGTAGAAAAATCATCCCTGAAATTAAGAAAGATAGCTATAGCAGTAAGAAAAATCGTGATGATCGCACATGCTATTTTTATCTTTTTCTGATGTCTCTCATCTTCAAAATCAACAGCATATATGACCAGTCCAAGGCTGATACATAGTGCAAGCGTGCCGATGGCAGCTCCTTTCCCTGTTCCGCCGCTCTTATATAAATACAAAAGTCCGATGAACTGTATGAAAACTGAAGCTCTGAAAGTACCCACAACGTTCAAGAAAGTGCCTGCTACAAACAATATCCAGCCTAAAATACCCATACTATCAGGCATGGCAAAAAACAATGCGCAGCCTATTATGATTAGTGATATGCATAGCATTAACTCTGATAACGAAAAAGTGGGTTTATTCTTTGAATACTTTTCTTTAAGTTTTTCTAAATCGATTCCCATATACCGTAACTATTTTAATTAGTTTGCAACATCAATCCACCACATCTCATAGCTGCTGGATACGTCCTTATACTGCTCGACATTTGCGTTAGCGTCGTTACTACCGTAGGCGATGTTAAGGCACTTCCCACTGTTGTGATTTATGATCTTGTAGGTGTTATTTACAGCCGGGTAAATCTCCCACTTCTGGCTGTTGCTGCCATAATAATCCCACTGACATACGTTTCCCCCGTCCCATGTTGCTGAATCCTGGACTGTGAGAACTTTACCTGTTGAAGCAGATTTAATGATGTAATAATCGCCTTCTTTTACGAAGTACCACTTCTGATTAGCATTTCCCCTGAAGGGATACTGAAGGATATTGGTGCCGTTGTCCCTTCTGTTGCCCTGAACATCCAGTGAAAGGCAGCTTCCGGAGTTTATGAGCTTGTATGCCTTAGAACTGTCAAACATTGCACTTGATCCGGCATTATTACCGGTATTGGATGACTGTGAAGGTGCAGGCTGATAACTACTGTTATTATTGCTGTTATTGTTGTTACTATTATTGTTATTGCTGCTACTGTTGTTCGAACTTCCTGTGTGAGCATCATAGGAAGCCCAGTCATAGTAAGCACTTATCCCGGTTCTTCCATCGTAGTGTCTAAGCCAGTTGTCCACTCCTGTTCCTGGCCATACGTTCATCATGATTTTTCCGGGAGTGTTCGGGATATCCCTTGTTGCAGTGAATACAGCCTTGCCATCCACATACCAGGTGATGCTTCCGGCATTCCAGTCAAAACCATAGGTATGGAAACTCTGTGATGCATCAAATCCAAGGTTGTACAAGTATTCGTGGTTACCCTGTCCGTTTGTGTAATAGTTAAACTGGACTTTCGTGGTGTCATATCCAAGAAATTCTATATCGATCTCATCCCATTTTGTACCATCACTCTCACCTGTGTAGGTAAAGAAAGAAGATACAACGCCTGAGTTCTTAATGGGTTTCATATTAACCTGGAACAGCCCGTATCCGTAGTATTTCTTTGTTCTGTACTCTCCTCCCGTGTATCCTTGCCAGTTTCTGTCGATAGTAAGCTTCATCTGGCCGTTTGCAAAGGATACATTATTTGGTGACCAGGTGCAGTCAAACATCCCGCCGTTGCTCCAGCTTGACATCTCAAACTGGCTGCTGTCGTGATAATCAAATGCCATCCCGTCGTGAGTGCCTCCCCAGGCACTTGCAGCTGTGACCGGCATTGCAGAAGCAAGAAGTCCTCCGATTGTCAGCACAGTCCCCAAAACAAGTGAAACTAGTTTCTTTCCCATAAAAACAAACACCTCCTTTTTTGATAATAATAGGCATTATCAAAAAAGGAGGATATTATATTCATGTCCAAAATATCAGAATGCTGATGTTGGATGACGGAATAATGATGATAATTTTGTGCAATAATACTAAAAATCACAAGATATTTATTCCTGCATCCTCAAGCTTTTTAAGTGTTTTCTCATACACTTTTTCATTTCGTGCTCCTACGCACTTTCTTACTATTTCCGTCTTATATCCGAGTTTTGCGGCATCCATCGCCGTTTTAGCGACGCAGGAGGTGCCGTCAACTCCTACAATCTCAAGCTCCGTTGCTTTGAGCCCTTTCAGTTTTTGTGAAAAGGCTTTTGATGAAAATGCACTCGGACTCTTCTTTTCAAAAACCAGATCCGAAACCATGAGAAGCTCATCCGAGAGGTCGTATCCGTCTCTGTTCCCGGTGAGGCCTACGTTTTTCACATAGAAGATTGGAACGTCTTCCTCTTCATGAGCCAGTTTTATCTCGTAGTTAATGTTCGATAAAAGCTTCTCATCGTATCCGCTAAGATACTTTTTCTGCATGTCAATTACAACTAATACCCTCATAAGATCCCCCTCTTATCCGGTCTTTGTACTTAATTGATACACATATTATTTATCATTGTAAAACTGTCGGGGGGAATTTACAAATTAAAAGTTCATGAATCTTTGCAACGAAACCACGGTATAAACTGTATATAATATATAATGATAAACGGAGGAAATGCTGTGAAAACGTGGATGAAGAGACATATTTTGCTAGATACTTTGATTTTAAGTGCCGCCTTTAAGATACTAAATGACTTGCTGCAGGCTCATAAGCTGCGATTCAGATTCTTTGTGATCCAGGTAGTTGTAACCCTGGCTGTTATAGGTATTATCGTTGGAATCATTCAGCTTATCAGACGACAGAATAATAAAAAGGCCCGGAGGCTTGCCTATATAGCAACTACTGCAACAATTGTTTTAGTCATGTTTTATGCGTTTCTGCCCATCACTATATTCTATTTGGGTGAGCGCGAAACTACTGCATATATAGACGGGGTGAAGTATTCTGCTAACACTTCAGAGTTCCTGGACCGATTTGTGTATTACTATGAGTACAAGAACTTTTTTATCTCAGGAAATGTGCTGAAAATAATGGATGAATATCCGGGATTCACCGGCCCCACTCCCATCAGAAGAGTTTATGACGAAGACGGAAACGGAACGGTTGTTATGGGACAGGGAGGCTGAATTTCATATTAATGCAGAAAAGAGCTGAACGATCAGCTCTTTTTGTAATGCAATCAGGGTCTGAGTATAGCCATAAGCCACTCTGAATCCGGGGTATCAAGCGCTCTGTCCATGGTCATCTCTTCCATTATTCCCTGAAATGCAGACCAGAAGCAAAGCGCCAGCAGTTTAGGATCGCCCTTTCTGAATATCCCGGCTTTTTGGCCGTTTTTTATAATCTTTGCCGTATTGTCGATGGCTTCCACCGAATTCGCCAATTTGCGCACGTCTTCCGGCATTCCGGCACGTCTGGCCTGTGCCATCAGGACAAACATATTTGCTACGTATGCATCCTTTTTAGCATAGAGAAATAGTTCATCCAGCATCCCTTTTAGGAATATGTCTGCAGGGATTCCCTCTACAGGAGCTGTTGCCCCTGTAAACTCTTTCCCCATTACGACGAGAGCCATTACGAGCTCTTCTTTTGATTTGAAATAGTGAAACATCAGGCCGGTGCTCATTGGAACCGCAGCCGCAATATCCGCAACTTTGGTCTCATGATACCCTTTTTCCACGAAGAGCGTCAGAGCTGTCATAAGTATTGCTTTCCTGCGTTCTTCCTTCTGTTCTTCTCTTGTCATTGGCTTCCCCTTTAAAATATCCCTTGTTTTTACAAATTCTCTGAATAGCAAACTTGCCGTTTGTCACAGCTATCGGGAGTCCTCCCGGTGAACTGTTCCACTGACCTGCAAAACAGAGATTCTTTATGCCCTTTATGTCTCCTTTTACTCTAAACGGTATTCCGTTACCTGTCGAGATAAAGCTCATGTAACTTCCATGATATGCATTGCAGTATCTCTCATAAGTGAGCGGAGTCCAGGAATCAAGGACGTGGAGATTGCCTTTGAGCTCGGGATATCCGGCCTCTAATCTCTCAGTTACCTCTTTCACCAAAGCTTCCTTAACTTCTTTATATTCCTCTTTGGGAAGTCTCTTCCAGTATTCAAAATCGGCATCGCTCTGGAAAAAGCTGGTCTGAAGTACCTGTTTTCCATCCTTCACAAACTTCGGATCATAACCATACACTTTGACATACATACGGTCTAACGTTCTTGCGCCAATCTTAAGAGGCTCAATATCGATAAATACGGTTTCTCCGGGATTAAAATCCTTATTTACGGTATACGCAACCTGGAATCCGCTTGTGACAGGAAATGCTTCGCGGTTATCGTATGCTTTTTTCATAGCCTTGGGCATATACTTGCTGTCGATCATTTTGCCAAACAGAAGATTTGTATCAACGGTTGCTATGAAATAATCGCCGGTTACCTTCATTCCGTCGTCAAGAATCATAGCAGCGGCGCGCCTTTTCTCAACCAGAATCCTGTCTACAGCCTTGTTATAGTAGATCTTGCCGCCAAGCTCCTTGTATCTCTTCTCCATTCGAATCGACATCTCCAGAGATGCCCCCATTGGTATGTCACCGTTACCATCAGCGATGGATGCATAGGATACAAACAGTGATTCTGCACTGTATTCCTTGGGAAGATAATCACACATAAGCTTCTGAATCAAGGGAGACTTGAAGCGTTTGCTGTAGTCTTCCAGAGATTCCTGCCCAAGATCCTTGATAACCTTCATAAAATCGCCCATGGATTTTCCAAGTCTGATGTAATCTCCGATGCTGAACATGTCCATCGGTTTATCTGCCGGAACCTGACATTGCTTGGAGTATTCCACATATTCGATAAATTTATTTATTTCATCAGCATCTTCCGGAGAAAGCTCTGTGAGCTCTTTTCTTGTTCTCTCAAGATCTGCCCAGAGTGTCGCCTTTTTACCATCAAGACATGAGGTATAAAAGGACTCAAGATGAACGTACTTAGTATTATCCGAAATGGCTCCAACAGTCTCCCATACGTCGTACAACTCTGTTCCCTTCTTGGTTCCTGTGAGCCAGTGAATACAGTTATCTATATGAAAGCCTTCTCTGTTCCATCCTGTGCATTCTCCTCCGGGTGTGGAATTCTTCTCATATATTTCTGCTTCAAAACCTGCAAGTCTTGCATAAATACCTGCAGAAAGTCCTGCAATTCCCCCACCGATTATTACTACTTTTTTCTGCATACCCATAATTGATCTCCTGTTTTATTGAATTAATATTCATTGAATGTATATTCAATATAAATCTTTCAATCATATTTGTCAACTTGTTTTTTACATAAAATAACACATAAAAAAACAAGCCTCACATATGCACTGATATTGGCTTGTTTTACACGATATTGACTTTACTAATTGTTATGCGCCTTTTTATCGCATTTTTGTAAGTTCATCAAGAATGCAGTTTGCTGCGCTATCCTTGCTCATAAGAGGAAGCTCTGTCTCGCTGTCCTTGGTGATAAGCGTAATAACGTTGGTATCAACGCCAAAGCCTGCGCCGGCAACCTTGAGATTATTTGCACAGATCATGTCGAGATTCTTTTTTGCAAGCTTTTTCCTGGAATTCTCGAGCATATTCTCGGTTTCCATTGAAAAGCCACATAGAATCTGACGCTCACCTTTGTGCTCTCCGAGCCATTTTAAGATATCTTCCGTTCTTTTAAGCGGTATGGAGAGATCACTGTCATTATCATTTTTCTTAATCTTGTTATCTGCTACCGTTTCGGGTGTGTAGTCCGCAACTGCAGCCGCTTTTATAATGATATCCTGTTCCTTTGCCCTGGAAGTTACTTCGTCAAACATATCCTTAGCGGAAGTTATCGGAACCACATTTACATAGGCCGGAACCTGAATATCCGTAGGTCCCAGAACAAGTGTGACATCGGCGCCTCTGCCTGCCGCAGCCTTTGCAAGAGCAATTCCCATCTTGCCTGTTGAATGATTGGTTATATATCTGACGGGATCTATTGCTTCTCTTGTGGGGCCTGCAGTCACAAGGACCTTGATTCCTTCCATATCCTTAGGCGCTGCAATTTCATGAATGATGGCATCCACAATATTTGCAGGCTCTTCCATTCTTCCTTTTCCCACAGCGCCGCAGGCAAGGTAACCCTCGTCGGGTTCTACAATAATATATCCGAAGTCCTTAAGAGTTTGAAGATTGCGCTGTGTCACAGGATTTTCGTACATATGTGTATTCATAGCAGGTGCTATTATTTTCTTACAGGTGCAGGCAAGGGCTGTGGTTGTGAGCATATCGTCTGCTATTCCGGCAGCAAGCTTTGCTATGCAGTTTGCTGTAGCGGGCGCGATAACAAGAATATCTGCCTTGTCTGCCAGGGCGATATGTTCCACCTCCCACGGATGATTCCTGTCAAAGGTGTCCGTGACGCATCTGTTGTGTGTCAAAGCTTCAAAAGTAAGCGGCGCAATAAATTCCGTGGCGTTTTTGGTCATTACAACATCCACGTTTGCGTGCTGCTTTATGAGCTTTGATGCCAGATCAGCCGACTTGTAAGCCGCGATCCCCCCTGTAACTCCTAATAGAATATTTTTTCCTGATAGCATGATCTACTTCACTTTCATAACTGCTTGCATTAAGTTCAAATATGGCATTAAGTCCCCGTAAAAGAAGGTCCTTTTCATAGCAGACTTCCCGATTTATCCAGGGAATAACAAGGCTTCCAAGGCCTCCCGTGATTACAAGTGCCATATTATCCAGTTTGTAATCGGCGCTGATTCGCTCTGCTGCGCCCGAAATCATCATTCCGGCTCCGGCTACAGCTCCGCTCATCATGTTTGAGGCGGTGTCTGTTCCCAGAATCTCGGTCACTTCTCCCGCAGACAGCTGTGGAAGCTGCGCAGTCCGCATAGCCTCTGCATCTAGTGACAGCTGCACTCCGGGAGCTATCATTCCGCCGATAAGTTTTCCATTTTCATCTGCTACGGTGATTGTGGAGCAGGTTCCAAGGTCGCAGACCATGACCGGTCTATCCTTAAACATCGACTTTGCTGCGGATAAATCCACGATTCTGTCTGCACCGATTTTACCCTTGCTGTAATTCGAGATATCTATTCCGGTTATGAGTTTGTCACTCATAAGAAGCGGCTTCGTTCCGGTTATCTCCTCCATTGCATAAAGAGTGACTTCGTTTATCTCGGGCACCACCGAAGAGAGAATCGCCCCCCTGAAGGGAGCTTCCTCATACTCTGCTTCTATTTGGTCAAGATAATCCTGTAAAAGGCCGCCAAGAGCCTTCGTTATCTCTTTTTTGCCATAGTCTCTCATAGTCGCGATTCTTCCGGTAAATTCCGGCTCGCCATTATTCAAAACTCCGGCAACTATGCTTGAATTACCTATATCAACAGTCAAAATCCTGCTCATAATAATTACACCTGCTATTTATGTGCTTATGCTCTGTGAAGAACCTTTGAGAGCACCATTCCTACAGTACCTGCAAGGATGCAGCCAATGCATGCTTCCACTGTTGCCTGAACACCAACCATTGCAATTACAAATGCGAAAGGATTGGTTGCATTGTAGTTACTTACAAGACCCTGTACATAGTCTGTGTTGTAGAAGAACAGGCAGAGTGATGTCATGAAAAATACTGTGTTGAATAAGGGCATAAGTGCGCCTGTAATATAATATGATGCGTTTGTGAGTTTTCCTCTGTGGATAAGCTTGTAAATGCCGCTTACAACAGCTGCATCAAGAAATCTTGCTACTATAGCTGTGAAAAATACACCGAAGGGATTAATAGTAAAAAGTGTTGAGAGCATTCCGCTTGCACCTGTGAGTGCGCCAACAAAGCTGTTAATACCGAAAGCAAGACCGCAGATCATGCCTGCAGCAGGTCCGATAAGCATTGTTGCCAGTGCAACGGGAACGGTAACAATAGAAATCTTAAGAAGCGGTGTAGGAATTGTCCCTAAAAATGTGTTGCCCATAATAAGAACAACTGCGATCATAAGGGCAGTCTCCACCATGTAACGTGTTGCGTGACTCAGTCCGAATGACTCCTCTGCGGTCTTACGGCCAAGTGTCCTTGTGTTTTCCATATTTAATTCTCCTTTTGACAAAAAAGCTACCGTTTCGGATCATTCCGAATACAGTGCAACTGTAATATATCAGCTTGCCAGACGGATTGCAACACATATTTTTATGCCTGTTTTAAAGGCGTTTTATCCCCCATATACTGCACTGCTATCCTGTTCTCCGGATGGACATCAACCATGTATATTACTATAAGGAAAAACCACTCCAAGGGTTTCATGATAAAGTAAACGGCGTCTGCAATCCATCTGCTTTTAATAAGCCTTGCAACAGGGAATCCGTACTTATCATAAAAAGCGCGGACAGCCCTGTGAAGGTGCGGAGTTTTTTCCTCCAAAATCTGTTCGAAGGCATTGGCTATGCAAAGCTGTCTGTTTACCGTAACCTCATGTCCGTGGCGGATTCCCTTGCGGATAGGCTTTACAACCCTGCGGTGTCCTCCGGCAGCTACTGTACACAGATAATGTTCGTCGTAATAGATGTTCTGCGGCGATATTTTCGTTGAAAGATTCCACTGACTGGTCTCTGTCCAGGCTTTAATTACGGAATCCGGCGCCTGGCCGAATAAATACAGTATCGCTATCAGGATTCCGAGGAGCGGAATCATAAGGAAAATTGCGAAAAACGGCCATAAGATAACATTCTTCAGGATAGTATCAGAAGTTTTCAAAACAGGATTTTGCTCCAATTTACTTGTATCGAAACGGTTGTCATTCCATTCATAAATCTTCTCAACTATCGTGCGGGCTGTGATAAGTATACAGCAGGCAGGAAGCGGAAAGAGATACACATCCATCTCGTCACCAACACCGAATACCTGCACAGTCAGGATGATAAGCTGAATTATACCAAGGTACATGGCAGCCATTGACAATACCGCAACAAGGGGCGGTAATTCGTTAAGAGGCGTATATTGAAGGATAATATAGCCCAAAATTGCAAGAAGAAAAATAATCATAACGGTTGCTACTGCGCCTGTATAAATAGGTGTATGACGCTGAGCGTTGTAAAGTTGCTCCGGCCAATCATACCAGGTTGCATTTTTTATCTCCCCTATATAGAGCCACTCGTAAGTTGGCCCAATGATGAGAACAAAGGCGTCAAATACCCTGGAAGCAATAATTTTCACTTTATTAATTGAAATAATAAAGCAGATAAATTCATCAATAACCAAAAATACAGGGAATATGAAAATCGGCCCTAACAGTATTCCACCTCTCCTCGCAAAAACTACTCCTATCAGCACGGGTGCAATCAGTGTTATCCATATTGAATGCTTATTAAATAAAGAAAACGGCTTATTTTCCATGACAACTCCTCCAAGTTCACTTTGGGGCTATTATCCTATTTAATGGCCCCGTCTAAATATAATACAGCTGAAAGGGCTTAAAAGTTGCATATTTTTTGAGTTTTTTTAAAAACATGTGTTATAATCTCATGCGTGGTATGAAAAATTATTAAAGGGGAACTAATAATATGAAAAGAAAAAAGCATCTTTTGGTCATCACAGTCATACTGTGTCTATTTTTTAATGCATTCGCAGGAATTACTTCCAGAGCAGAATCAGAACTCTTAACCGGAGAAGAACTCTCGCCTGAAGCGACTTTTAGTGCTGAAGATGAAGTCAGTGCCGGAAATGCGGAAGAAACACAGCAGGAATCATCAGAGGAACCAAATCCCGATGCCGATAATCCATCCGAATCCGAATCAGGTGAAACACGTATCGAAGAAAATGCTGATTCCATACCGGATGATACCGGGGTTTCGGCTGAAGACCCTGAAGCAGGGATTGAAATGCTGCTTCCTGTGGAAACCGAGGAGTTAACCGCACTTGGCAGTGCTCTTTCATCAGAGTACGACAGCTTAAATGACCTTCTTGCAGCTGATATTCCCGTGGGAACAGTTGTAAGCGTCAAAGGCTACGCTTCCGCAGGAGATGGCGGTGCTGCATCATATCAGATAACAGATAGCGCTCCGGATAAAAACATTTTTTATACAAAAATGAAGAACAAAAAATATGCACAGCTCATATTGACCGATACGATCAATGTGGCGCAGGTGGGAATTTTCCCGACTACCGACATATCGGAGCGTCTGAACTTACTTATTACATCATCGGTTGCAAGCAGCGTGGTTTCGACCATCCAGTTCAATGACGGCGTTTATACTCTTGATAAAACTATATACTTGAAATCCTTGAATTACAAAGGAACAGGGAATACCACTTTGAGTGTCAGCAAATCCTATAGATCCGGGTCCAACAGGATAATGTACACGGTTCCGGGTGAGACTAGTCCGACCTTTTCTCTTACATTTTCGGACATCAATTTTTACATGGAAACCACCAAAGATCATCCGCTCAAAGATAAACAGGTAGTCATTCTCAGCCTTTCCGAAATTGACGGTTGTAAGATCACAAACTGCAATTTCTATGCCGCTCCCGCCAAGAAAAACGGGGGATTCATGCAAGTGGATCTGGTGTGGTTCAAGCACAGCAGAAAGCTGAATGACGTTGAGGTAAGCAACTGCTCTTTCCGAAACCTTACCGGCATGGGCTATGAGGGTAACATAACAGATACTTTGGTCGGCGGTTGTCTGTGGTTCTGTGGTAAAGAAAATACGCTGGATTCAACTCTTGAGAATTTAAGTGTGCACGACTGCGATTTTGAAACTACGCTCACTGATGAAATACTGGCTTTTTGGCGCGGTAACTACAGAAATATCAGTGTATACAATTGTAACTTCAAAAACCATACTCATGACTGCCACAACATTTTTACATTATTTAATGGTTCCTTTAAGGACACCAGCATAAAGAACTGCACATTTAATCTGTCAGCAGCCTGCGTCAGAGTTTGTAAGGTTATGCGACTTGCAGGTGAAACGGAAGTTGTTTTTGACGGAATTACTTTCGATCTCGACTCCGGAGTAACTGACACAAAAAGAAATTCCAGCATTTTCTTCACAGGCCCCGATTCAGAGGAGACTACGGGTGAATATCCCGCAAATGTGACAGTTAAGAACTGCATCACTAACAGCAAAAACGGTACAGTATACAGAACCTTCCTGGATGTTCCGGAGACATCACTCAAAACCTATAATGTATCGGATTGCACACTCGAAATGCCCTTTACGACAGGTGTTCTCTCCATGAAAAAGGGCAAAAAGAACACCGTAAATATATCGTCATGTGTTATAAATACCAACGATTATCTTACAAGCTTAACTCAGACAGAGGCATGTAGGGTTTCATTTTGTAATAACACCATCAAAAACAAAATAAACGCAGGCATTTATAATTCCGCAAGCCTTTTCTACAAGTTTTCGGGCAATACCTGCACATATGCTGAAAAAGGAACCGTGTTGTCCTGTAAGAATCTATCCAAAGAGGATTTTGTAGTGCTTTACAATGAAGGCAACAACTATCCTTCCGGCACAAAAATAAATGAGTTTTATATAAACAATAAGCTCAAAGCTGATGATATCGTAGTAAGAACGCAGGATCCTGACGGCGCTGAGTTCTACACATTGACAAATACTAAGCCTGAGGATTTCGTTGCTCCTAATACAAATCAGCCCGCTCCTTCTGAGAATCCCGCAAATCAGGCTACTCCCGAAGATCCGGCAACCCAGACTGCACCCGAGGATAACGGCTCAGGTCAGACTTCCTCCGCTCAGGTGAATTCAGAGCCTGCTCAGCCCTCTGAGTTTACGGTTACAGTGGATGATATCACTTACACCATCGGAAGCGATGGAAATGCTACAGTCGATAAGATCGGCAAGAGAAAGAAGGCTTCCCTCAACAATGTTACTGTTGACGGAATCACCTATCCGGTAACCAAGATTGCAGCTAAAGCCTGCAAAGGAAACGACACGATTAAGAAGGTTGTTATCGGAAAAAATGTCAGATCTATAGGCAAGAATGCATTTAAAGGATGCTCAAACCTTAAGAAGATTACGATTAAAGCCAATAAGCATCTTAAGATCGGCGCCGGTGCATTTAAGAAGCTTCCGGAAGCTTCAAAGATAAAAATAAAAGGTGTATCCGGTAAGACAAAGAGCAGAATTACAAAGGCTGTCGCTAAGAGAACAAACGCAGAAGTGGAATAAAAGAAGTAGAAAGAACAACCCGTGTCAAAAGGCACGGGTTGTATTTTCATAGCAAATATTTAATTTACAATACTAATTCTATCTGCCTCAACATGGCAGCTGTGGCATACGACTTCCACGCCTGCCTTTTTTGCGGCTTCCAGCGCTTTTTCAAATTCAGGCTGAGTCTTGTCGTTTGGAAGCACAGTATATATGCCGTTCATTTGAATAACAAATGCTATTGTGCAATGATATCCCTTCTTTACCGCTTCTGCCAGCTCCTGAAGATGCTTGATTCCGCGCTCTGTCGGCGCATCCGGGAAATAACCCACTCCGCTTTTTTGATCATAGGAAAGTGTACAGCCCTTAACTTCCGTAAGGTATTTCTCGCCATCTTTTTCCATATAAAAATCAAATCTGGAATTCCCGTAAGTATATTCAGCTTTCACATAGTCATATCGCGGCTCAAGGTACTGCTTCATAAGCTTGTTCGGAACAAGACTGTCGACGTTAATCCACTCGAACTCCGGTCTGTAGACGGAAATCAGGTCATACTTCGTCTTCCTTCCGGGATCATCGGATTTTTGAAGCGTCACCTCGGCATTTTCCAGGAGGAGCTCTCCGAGGCGACCGGTATTCTTAACATGTACCGTCTCCCTGTGTCCATCAACCAGGACTTCTGCCGTGAAGCGGTTATTTCGTTTTATAAAAAGTGCGGACACGGTATTTTCATATATAATCATAAAATCAATTAAACTCCAAACACAGCATAGTCAGATCATCAAACTGCTCTGCTTCTCCGACAAATTCACTTATATCGGCTCTTACAGTCTTAACTATCTGCTGCGGAGAAACGTCCGGATCCTTGTTAAGTGCCTCTATCATGCGGGATGTTCCATACATCTTGTTATTTATATCTGTGGCCTCTGCCACACCGTCAGTGTACAGGAACAGCTTATCTCCGTGGCCGATTTCTATCTGATATTCTTTGTATTTGATTCCTTCCATTCCACCGATTACAAATCCGTGCTTATCCTTGAAAAGCTCGAATTTACCGTCCTTTCGCATAATGGCGGGATATTCGTGCCCGGCATTTGCACAGGAAATTATTCCAGTAGAAATCTCCAGAATACCGAACCAGACTGTGACAAACATATCCGTCTTATTGTTGCTGGTGAGGGCTTCGTTCATCTTATTCAGAGCTTCCGCGGCCGATTTTCCAAGCATAGCGCAGCTCTGAAGAATTACCTTGGAAATCATCATGTACAGTGCGGCCGGTATACCTTTACCGGAAACATCTGCCATAACCAATCCCAAATGGTCATCATCTATCAGGAAAAAGTCGTAGAAATCACCACCGACCTCCCTTGCGGGTTCCATCATTGCATAAATATCGAATTCCCTTCGGTCCGGGAAGGGCGGGAAATCATGGGGCAATATACTTGCCTGAATCTCGGTAGCAAGGGCAAGCTCTACTCCTATTCTCTCCTTCTCAGCTGTCGCCGCCTGAATATCGACAATATATTTCTTCATCCTCTCAGTCATAAACCCAAAAGATGTGGCCAGCTCCTGTATCTCATCGCCAGTGTCCTCGGTCCATTCGAAATCGAGCTGATCTCCTTCAATTGCCCGAACCTTAGCCGTAAGCTCCTCTACAGGCTTCACCAGCTGTCTGCTGAGCATATTTGAAATAACTACCGTTATTAGTGCAATGACAACAATGAAGGCAAGAACAGTGGTTAACGCCGTTCTGAGAACCTTTTGCACTTCCGTAAGTTCCATGATTCGATTAATATTCAAAGAATTCAAAAGACTTTCTTTGGGTGCAAGGACGGTGCTTTCCGGAACAATGGATATCAGTGACCATCCTACAACTTTAATGGGGGAATACGCCAGATAGCATTTTTTCCCGTTGATCTCCAATAGTTCGAGACCTCTCTCTCCGGAAATTGCTTTCTCTGAGAGCTTTTTGAGAGAGCTGTCTTTTTTCCCTTCTCCAAGAATTGTCTGTGTCTTGAGATCCCCTTCGTCTTGGGAGGAAAAGATGATCATCCCATGTTCGTCAATAATGCAGGAATTTCCCTGATCACTTATACGGGCATTCATCATTACCGATTCTATTCCCTCAAGATAAATACCTGCGCCGGCAACTCCCACAAATTCACCGTCTCTGTAGATCGGTGAACCGCACATTATTGCCAGCTTTTTGGTATCATAGTCCTCTTTTATCTCGGAAAAGCTGGTTCTCCGTGCATTTTTTGCCGCCAGGTACCAGGGCCTTTGTCTGGGGTCAAAGCTGGCATAATTGCCGTCTTTATCCCATCTCTCAGGAAGTACGGGTCCTGCAAGCAGCATTAAACCTGTCTCCGTACCTATATTGGTTGCTCCAAGTTCTGGAAATTGTCCGTACATGGCAAGAAGACTTCCCTGCATATTAGCCAAAAGGGAAATCTCTTCTTTTACGCTCGGACTGTTCGGGTCAACTTCCTCTGAAAAGAGAAACTGCCCCATGCTTTTTCCGATATCTGACTTTTCGGGTATTTTAACTACAGATGAACCGTATCTTTCAGGATGAGAGTACATATCAGTAGCGGCATCCGCCATGATGGTTACGGTTCCTGCGAAATTTTCAAGATTATCATTAACAATATAGGAACACCCACGAGTAGTGGCACTGAGCTGCTGCAAAAGCTGATCACGCATCGCCTTATCGGAGTATTCATCAACCTGATTCCCTGATTTCTCTGCGTTCTGTATCAGTATAGTTCTGACTCTGAAAATCATTTGTACTGTCAAAAGTACAACTAATGCCAATAATAATGAAGAAACTATCATCATTATTCTCATTATCTTTTTTTTCATAAAATCTTATCTCCCCCCAAGAAGTCAGACTTTCTTATATAATCCGAATATTGTCCTATTGTAGCTTCCCAGCTCCTTTGTAGCCGCTGCAAGATCCTTGGTGACAGCTGTCAGGTCTTTCTGGGTGGAAAGCAGCACTTCCTGCGTCTTTTTAAGCTCAGTCTGCATGGATTCAAGCTGATCGTGCTCCTTATCCGCAAGCAGTAAAAGAGCCTGTGAACGTGCGCGGTCCTCAAGCAGCGTTGAATTCTGCTTCGTCATATCCTGAAGCTCCTTCTGAAGCAAAATAATAGCATCCTTAAGGCGCTCTTTCTCCTCGCGAACCTTCTCCAGCTCCTGCTTCATATCATTATTATCATATTTTACAACGACATTTCTCTTTAGCCTGTGCTGATCAAGAAAATCACAGGCAAACTCATCAAGAACTTTGCGTTTGTCCTCGGTCTTGATATGTCCCTTAAGCTCTTCCTTATATCTGGTGGTCTGAACGCGAACAGTCTCGTAGCTCACGGATCTGCTCTCGGCGTATTCTTTTAAAGTCATCATTTTTAAAATCTCCCCCACACAATATTGGAACAAGTTGTTCAAGTATATTGTGTGTATTTTTTATTTTTCCACTACTTATAGTAGTAGACTATGCAATTATATCAATCAAAACGGTGTCCTTTCAAGAGTTTGAAGGCCTATTTCTATAGCGGATTTACAAAATAAAAGAGCCCCTTCGCCGCCCCGATATTGAGCCGGCAAAGGAACTCCTCGTAATATATATATAACCATAGGTGAAGCAAATTTAATCAGGCATTTTTCTCGCTTTTTTCCTGATTGTCTACTGTAGAAAAAGCTGTATCAATGGTGGATTTCATATCCACATAAAGTGTATTCTTTTTACCACGAATAAGTCTTAAGCCCAAAACAATAATAACAACTGCAATTATTAATCTGGGAAGTGAATATACACAACCGGCCACAGCGTCATATATGAAATTCAGCCCGGTCATATCCGCCAGAGCTTCAACACCACTTAAAATAGGCTCAACAACTATATTCCAGATTATGGAAACGCCTGCAATTATCAGTACCCATGCGGATATTTTCTTCGCTGTTTCGGATTTTAAGTTTATTCCTTTTCCATCAAAGAATTCATTCCAGAAATAATCATCCTGCAGTCCCGCAAATACATCAATTCTGCAGGTAGCCATATTTCTTGCATGGAAAAAGCTGTAAAACCACAGTACAATCGGTATCATCATGAAGGCATCGCTAAGCCCGAGAAATGCAATCAGACCCATCAGTCCGAAAAAAGCTCCCATAAGACTGATTCCCATTTTCATGAAACCCATATACATCTCTGCCGCACCGGGCACAAATGCAAATATAAAATTAAAAAATCCTCTTTTCTGCGCTCTCATAATTAATTCTCCTTATCTGTCGAACTGTTTAAAGTTCCTATTTCAAAATGATTACTTCCGATAGATTCACTTAGCGTGTGATTTCCCAAAAAATCCGAGACATACGTTGTTGTTTCTCTGGGAACTGTCTGTCCAACCGCAGCTTGTGCCTTCCATGCATTATAGTCGTCGTTTGCTGAAAGGAACGGTGAAACGATCAAAAATAGAATTGCAGCAGCCATCGCCAGACAAACTTGAAATCGGAACCTTGAAAACTGTTTCTTTCTCTCTTCAAAAGAAATGACCGTTGATTTTGTCTCCGCCTCTTGGATTCTCTTTAGAACCTCTGCTTCAAAACTGATAGGAGCTTCAAGCAGTCCTGACTCTTCGGTGGAATCAATGAGCTTTTGCAGTTCATCGTCGCTTAAATATTTAAATTCATCATTCATGCTTCCAGCCACTCCTTTCTATAGGATTTTTTCAGCATTTCCTTTGCCCTGAAAATTCTTGTCTGTATAGTCTTAAGATTGTCGCCTTTTTCTTCCGCAATCTCTTTTGCTGTACGCCCTTCAATAAAATGTTGCATCGCTATGTCGCTGTAGGCTTCCGGAAGCTCCTCACAACATTTTGAAAAGCTGTTCATAACATCTTCTGCTTCATATATATCCGCCGGATTGTTGCTGGCTGTCATCCCCATTACCGCGGCGCCTTCTGCAGGCTCCGGCATCTCATCCTCTGCCGTGGGAAGCGTCTTTGCGGCTGAACTTCTGAGGTAATCAGTGCACTTGTTTGCCGCAATTCTGCAGAGCCAAGCCTTTTCATTATTTCCATCGAACTGATCCATGTGCATATATGCCGAGAGGAAGGTCTCCTGTGCAATATCCTCCGCGGTGAAGTAATTGCCGGTCATCCTAAGGCAGATGGAAAAAACAAGGTTCTTGTACTCACTCATCCAACGTATTAAGTTTTCATTCGCCTCTATTTTTCCCACCTCCTTTCAGCTTTTTCCTGCTCTCATTACATATAACGAGTGTAACACAGATAAGTCTTCATAATTTTCTAAGAAAATATTTTTGTCTTATGCAAAATATTAACAAATGCAGATATCAGCATAATTGAATAGATAATCCAGATTAGTGACATCATCAGATTTCCCTGTCCATTAATCAGGCGAATGATATTTAAAATCAATTGGATTAGCGGAAATATCACCATGATAATCACAATTCCAACCGCCAAAAGACGCCTGCAGAGCGCATTTTTCATTAGATTGAAAAATATGGGATATCCAACGAGAGACTCAAATCCGGAATTCAGGCTGATCTCATCAAGAACAGGCAGAATGTCGGGGAATCTCTGTCCCCGGCTCTCTGCCTCTGCAACATATGAAATATATTTATCGGTATCGCTCTCTTCGTAGCCATCTTCGAGCATCTTTTTGCACAGTTGTATTGACCCTTCAACTTTAAGTCTGTCCTCTTCGAGTCTCTGCATCTGTAATCCCAAGAGTTCCCCGATATCCTGCTCATTATCGAGCATTTTCCTGATATCCTCCACCGGCATATCTATTTTTCTGAAAAGAACGATCTTTTTTAATCTTTCTATATCTTCGGGTGTATAGTCCCGATAGTTGCTGTCTTCTCCCCTTTCAGGATTTATGAGCCCCTTTCTCTCATAAAACCTGACGCTGCTTACATCAAGCCCAGCGGCGCTTGCAGCTTCACTTATTTTCATACCTGATCCTCACGCAATATTCTGATCCTTTAATGTTTTTCTGGCGGTTTCCACCACTTCCTTCGGAAAATCATAGCATGAAAGCAGATCAATTGCATTAGTGCCTTCGCCAAATCCTGATTTTATCCTGTAATCGAAGTGGATTCCTTTGTCGGTAAGCCTGCTGTCAAAATGGTAGCCCTCGTATTCATCACTAAGTCTCTCTGCAAGCTCACTGTCATGTGTTGATACGATAACCATTCCGCTTTTTTTACATAAATAGCGAAGTACGGCCTCTGATGCGGCAAGTCGCTCTTTGTTATTCGTCCCTTTCAGGATTTCATCTATAAAATACAGAACGCATCCCTTTTTCTGCGATTCATCCAACATTCTTTTAAGGTATTTCACTTCTCTTACATAGTAGCTTTCTCCGGTGGTAACATCATCACGAACAGCCATTGAGGTCATAACGGTGCTTTTGGGAAACTCCGCTCTCGCACCGCAGCAGGTGAATATTGACTGGGCAAGAATTGCATTGACTGCAAGTGCCTTCATAAAGGTACTCTTACCCGAAGCATTTGCTCCCATTATCATGGAGCCGCTGTGTAAGCTTACGTCATTGGGGACGGCATTCTCTATAAGAGGATGATAAATATCATCTGCTATAATTGTGCCGGTATCTATAAAGTTCGGATAACAGTGTATCGGAAGACTTTTCCTGAAGGATGCCACCGATATCCCGGAATCTACCGCTCCGGCGAAGGCATAGAGGTCCATCACTGCCTTCTCGTTCCCTCTGATGGTTCTCACAATCTTATTAAAAGAGACCAGGTCAAACAGAGTAATTCCCATAATATACATCGCCAGTGCTCCCTGCGGATCCACTGTCGCATAATTTCTTTTTGAAATCAGCGATCCCGACATCCTCCTGATAGAGTGAAGCCTACTAATATCCTCTCTTATGACCTCATTTCCCGGGAAATCCGGAGTACATTTACAATTCAAAAGCTTTTCACATACATTGATAAGACTGCAGATTCCGTACAAGCAATCCATCATATGCTCAGACTGAGATTTTTCCCTCATATATATGAACATATTTATGCCGGCAACTCCTAAAAATGCCAGCATAAATTCACTACTATGCAGTACAATTCCCAAAATTAAAAACAAAAATAACAATGCCTGCAAGATGCGATATGCCCATGCAAATTTGAATTCATAACCTGCCAAAATATGTATAAGCTGTGGCATATAATAACAATCGTTTCTTTTACCGAGTCCCATTAGAAGCTCTTCCGCTTTTACTCTTTCTGTCTCGTTGTTTTCATAGAAACTGACCGTATCCCCAAAGCCTTCAGCCTCCTCCGCATCAGTACAATGCAGTCTGTGGTGCAAAACCTGCTCCCCGACGTAGGATCTTGTGTGATTTATCCTGAAAAAAACGTCATCCATCTCAAGGTCATTCCAGGTAATATCATCAACAGTGCCTTCCCCCACCTCGTCATGGTACTTGGCAATTAGTTTGATTCTATCCTTTCTCATATAGTGATAAGAATCGTGAAGAGGGTTTCTTCCGAACTGCTTTTTAATTAATTCCTGCTGTTTTCTTTTGTTTATGAACATGACTTTTTCCTCCTGATATGCGAAAAATACACCCTTCACCAAGTGCAGAGTCAACAAAATCCTGAAAAAAATTTAAAAATTACAGTTATTATTTTATGAATAAGATTTTGGGGGCAAAAAGAAGGCTCCGATGATTCATTCATCAGAGCCTCAGTTAGATTTGTAAAAATCTCATGTTTTTATCAGCACATCAGTATTACAATTTTATGCTGTGAAGTTGATTGAGTCGATTATGCTTGCCAGTGCATCGGATACTTCCATATCCAAAAACTCATTGCCACTCTTGTGCTCGGTGCATTCAAACATAAGTGTTCCACCCATGTAATCTCTTACAATTGCTGTCATGTAGAGTCCTGAGCCCTCTTCTGTAATAGGAAGCGTTACCCAATAGCCTGTGACATCGTCTGTGCCGGGGAAATTTCCTTCAGATACTGTTGCGTCTGCGCCCCATGTCTTAGCAAGGTCTTCAGCGGTTTCTTTTGCATTCTTTTCCACAGAGTAAGTAGCAGTAATCATGTTTGTTCCGGCACTGACTCCGGTGTATATGAAAGTGGTTACAGGGCCGCCGCCATTTACTTCGAAGGAAGCGGGATCATACTTTACGCTCCAGCCGTTTGCATCATTATAAACATAGTCATTATCGATTGCCTTACCTACATAATTCTCTGCATCAAAGCTTTCAGGATCAACATCTGCCTGAGGTACAAATACAAGCTCTAAGCCGTCATCATAGTGACCTTTTACTGCGCCGTTCTCAACAGCGTCTACTGTGAAGATCTCTTCTCCCATTGCATCCATTCCACCAAAGGAGAACTTTACGATACCGCCTTCCTGCTCGCAGCAGAAGGGTAATCCGATGCCTTCATGCTCTCCGTCTGCTGTATAACCTGCTCCCTCATCATCAAAAACGTAGAAATATGTAAGATCGGGATCCTCAGCTTCTTCTGCATAATTTACATACACACCTCTTTCGAAGTACGGTGCCTCGAGCTCTGTGCTGCTCACCGCTATAACTTCCTTTGTATCTTCCTCTGAATCAGTCACTGCAACTGTATCTTCTGTAGCAGTCTCATCACCACCTATACCAACAAAAGCTGCATCTGCGCTTCCACATCCTGCAAGTATAAAGAGTGCCATTGCTGTTCCAAATGTTACTGACAATACCATTTCTACAAGATTCCTTTTCATTTCTATTTCCTCCGTATGAGATATTTAGCTGTTCTATGTCGTTTTCGTTGTTTTCTTTATCTGTAACACATCTTATCAGGAGAAATATCACACAATTATCACAGCACTTTTCATTCTGCAAAAAATACCACGTAAAGGCATGAAATGAGGGACATTTGTAGCACATTATTTGGTAATATATGTATTGATTACTTATATTAATACGTTATAAAAAATATAAGAGTTCTAAAACTGTGATGTTTTAGAACTCTTATTTTTTCATTATATATAGCGCTGACAGTGCAGTCTTATATCAGATTTCTGAAGAATGCTGTCTCATCGTCATTGCACTGTGTTGCTTCCGGAAGCCTCATATTGCAGTGGAATACATGTCCAAGTTCTCCATTGGGACTTGTATAGTACTTGCAAGTAAAAGGCACGGAATTATTTATCATAACAGCTGCCATCTTGGGAAGCTCATTATTTAAGAAGTCTCCTGTTGCAGACATAAGGAATGACGGAGGATACGCATTTGTTATATATTTTCCCGCATTCATAACATCAAGATCTTCCTCTGTTACCCTCTTACCGAAAAGATCATCCATGAGATTTCCCATGTTTTCATCTGTTTCGCTTACAGATTTAATCTCAAATGCTGCACAGTTAAATGCAATACCCTTGAAATTAAACTTATCGGATACTGTAAAGTCGAATTTCTTCGAATATTCCTTATTTGTAAGGAAAGCAGCTGTTATGCCTATAAGCGTACCGCCTGCTGAATCGCCTACACCAAAAACATTGTTAAGATCAAATCCGTATTTATCCTCGTTCTCTACAATCCAGTTTGCAACTGCGCAAGTATCCTCCAGACTTGAAGGGAATGTGTATTCCGGTGCAAGTCTATATGAATAACAAACTACTGCGAAACCTCTCTGGCAAAGAGATGCAGAATAGTATTTGTAAACTTCCTTATCCCCATATACCCAGCCACCGCCGTGAATAACTACAATCACGGGGAGTTTTTTATCTTCCGGAACATCTGCCGGTCTGTATACATCAAGCATCTGCCACTTGGGATGTTCACCCTTATCACCGTATGTGATATCAGTATATCTTTTTACATCGGAAGGAATTTCAAGTCCTTCATCTCTTATGGCATCGCCTTTAGCAAAATTTGTTCTAATAAATTCGCTTGCTTTTGACATTTCTTTACCTCTTATGATACTAAAATTCTAATTTCTTTACTCTTAATATTCTGCTACTGCTCTCTTAGCTTCTAGATCTCTCTGGATCTGGCCGATGTGCTTATCAATGTTCATGATGATGCACAGTACCAGAACGACAAGTGAAAGGATTGCTCCGAAGTATCCATAACCGAAACGGATAGATGCAAGAGCTGCCTCTGTCTGAACCTCTGCTGTTCCAACATAACCACCGAAAGCGATGATCCATGTGCAGATAGCAGAACCAAGACCAATACCAACCTTCATACCAAAGCTTGTGCAGCTGTTTACAAGACCTTCTGAACGAACGCCTGTCTTCCATTCGCCATAGTCAACTACGTCAGCTGTTGTAGCAAAGATACCTGACATGATGGGGCCTGTACCAAATCCCTTAACAATAAGTCCGACAACTACAAGAGGAAGATTTGATCCTGCAGCACCGATGAGTACTGAACCCAGAGCCATGATAAGAGCACCTGTTATCATAAGTTTTCTCTTACCAAACTTAGCTACGAGTTTAGGCATTGCAAGGTTTACGATCATTGCAGGTATTGTTCCCGCAACAGATGTCCATGAAAGGAATGCGATGTTACCAAGTACGCTGTTGCAGAAGTAGTATGTCATTGAACCTGTTGCAACTACATTGATGTATAAGAACATGAACATAAGTGCCTGAATGAAGAAGTATTTATTCTTTAAAAGTGCAGGAAGTGCCTTGGAAAAAGGTACCTGCTCTACTTTAACATTTCCGTCCTCTCCTGCGTCTACATGCTCTCTGACTCCAAGGAAGCAAAGAATGCACATTACGCAAGCGATTGTTCCATATATAGCTGAGATTGATCTCCAGCCCATGCTTGCAATAAGGTTAGCTGTGATAACGTTTGTAATAAGTGATGTAACCTGAGTCATTACAAATCTGATAGATGCTGTCTGAGCTCTGTCCTGTACATCAAGTGTCATACGGCTGAGAAGTGCATTATAAGGCAGGTTGTTTGCTGTATAGATAATGCAGTTCTGGAAAATGTAAGTAAGGTAGATATATACCAGTTTACCGCTGGCACCAAGCGATGCCGGCACATTGAATATCATGAAAAGCGATATTCCCATAAGCGGTGCTGTCCACAAGAGCCAAGGTCTTGCTTTACCATATTTTGTATTGGTCTTATCAACAAGTGCACCCATGATAAGATCTGTTATACCGTCGAACACTCTGCAAAGGAGCATCATTGTTCCGATGGCTGCAGCAGCGATTCCAACTGTATCTGTATAATATCCTGTCAAAAAGGATGAGGCCAGAGCAACTATTACATTAGCTCCGCAATCTCCGATACCATATGAGAACTTCTCACTGAATGAGAGACGCCCCTGTTTTTCCTGTTGTTGTTCTTCATAAATTATTGCTTCCATTGTAACCTCCAATCTTATATTTGGAAACCATATCCCGTTCAACGAATCTTAATATATAAAAAAATGGCAGGTTACTCTTTACATTCCTTGTCATAAAAATTACGTTTTCTTGACATTAATCAAAAATACACTATAATGACAAATATTGCGATTTTAATTATTTAAAACATATATAAAAAGGAAAAATCATGTCAGATATGCAAAGCAAGGACATATCCTACGAGGTTGTCCATTACCACACAGAGCTGCCCTTCAAAATACTAAATGTTCATAAAAAGGACTTATACCCGAATAAAGATCTCTCTGCGGTCAGCGATGTCCTCGACCACTGGCACAACGAGCTCGAAATAGTCTATTCTTATTCAGATGATGGCGAATATTTTACAGACGGAATCGCCCATCCCCTGAAAAAAGGTCTTTTTATCATCGTCAACACTCGTAGTATCCATAAGGTAATCTCAAACAGGACAACACCTTATGATAAACTGCCACCGACACTTACGACTGTACTTCAGATAAGTGACTCATTCCTTCGCAATTACATCCCAAACTTCGACGAACTTTACTTTATTCCTGTTTTTAAACCCGGCGAAGAAAGACCCGCCGAAATAATGAAGGATCTCGCACAATATGCAGATGGCAAACCGCTTACCAAGTATGAAAACATGCGTCTTTTAGGCCTCGTTCATGAGCTTTTATATTTCATCTGCAAAGATGATCTGAGTCTTAAAGACACCGAATTGCCCGAAAAGAGCAGGAAGAACGCTGATATCCTGCGAAAAATCATTTCATATACTGAAGAAAACTATGACGGTGCCATAAATGAAATGTCTGTTGCAGAGACTTTCGGTTATTCCGCCAGCTATTTTTCCAGATTTTTCAAGTCAAATATGGGAATAACCTATAAAGAATTCCTGACACGAATGCGCGTCAATGCTGCAAAGGACAGTCTGGTACAAACTCAGAAGTCAGTTCTGGAGATTGCCATGGACTGCGGCTTCTCAGACTCCAGAGGCCTTATAAATATGTTCAATAAACTCGAAGGCATAACGCCTCTTCAGTACAGAAAAAAATATGCGGAAACTGTGTAGAGAAAATATCACGCACTGGCATCCCTGTAGTATTTTGCCTGTGCCTCAAATTATGCGCAACTGCTTAGATTGATTTTCCCATAGCATAAGCTTCATCCAACGCCTTATGCCCTTCAATCTCACCACGCTCATTTACGCCGCCGGCAAAAACTTTTCCCTTAAACTCAGCCTTTTCAAAGCAATCAATCCAGCCGTTAACACCACTGACCGCTTTTTCATCTGTATAAGCTTCATCCTCTGCCGCTGTAGATAACAGATAAACCTCTCTGAACTTGTAATCCCTTGGATACAGGGAATTAGCCCTGTCGATCATTGTCTTCATTTGCCCGCTCATCTCGTAATAATAGATTGGTGTAGCCCATACGACAACCTCTGCTTCTAGAATCTTTTCAGTTATCACATTGGCATCATCAGGGATAACGCATTTTCCCAACTTCTGGCAAGCAAAGCAGCCGGTGCAGAAGCTAATCTTCTTGTCCTTTAGCGAAACAATCTCCACATCATTTCCGGCATCCTTAGCGCCTTCTGCAAAGCTCTCAGCCAGGATATCCGAATTGCTTCCCGTTCTAAGGCTTGTTTCAATTATCAGAACCTTCTTTGCCATATCTCCTCCTATTCAACACTGAGTGTGATCGTAACATCACCGTTGCTCAGTAGTTCTTTTAATTCATTTTCAGACAAGTTTACCCTTCCGAGCCTTGTATATGCCCAGGAATTGGAACCGTAAAAGACTACCAGCTGATTTCCGGAATACAAAACAATATCTCCCGCTGTTGTAGTTGTCTGTTTATCATCTCTCGTGATACTCTTTCCGATAGATCCCACCTGCTCAAAGTCGCCGTACATCGACATTGATATTGTCAGTCCTGATGCAGCAAGACCCTTAAGCTCCTCCACGGAAGCATTTTCTTCCCAGGCAACATCTACACTTGTATCTCCAATCTTCATCAGCAAAGTCTTCATGTCATTCACCTCCATTTCATATGGATAGCTATAGGCATCAACTGTACCACACGCCGTTGCTCCCGGCATAAGAAATACAAAAACGAACAGTATAAATGCTATTCTTATCTTCATACATATTTCCTTACAAACTCTTCGATATGGTTAAATGGGATCACATCAAGATTATCATACAAATCAGTATGAACAGCATCCGGAATGATCATGAGTTCCTTATTATCCGTATACTTGCTGTCCTTTATCATATTTGCATAGGCATCCTTCGAGAAATCCCAGCAGTTCTTCATTCTGACCCACCTTTTTATATTTCCCTGCCTGTATGCACTTTTCATCTTCAATGCCAAGATGCCTGAGGCATTCAACAATATCTTCTGTACTCATCTCTTTATTCCCTGTTTGTGTTGTGTTTTCATCTGACATCCTCACTATAATCCATGTACAATCTCTTTGCTAATGGTTATAATGAATATCATGATATTCATTTTGGGCATATCATTTTATTTAAGGGGATTCTTATGGAAATAAGGAATTTAAGATATTTTCTTGCCGTCGCAAGAGAAGAGAACATGTCACGAGCCGCAGAATTACTTCATGTCACACAGCCTACTCTTTCCAAGGCATTAAAAAATCTTGAAGAAGAACTAGGAAAAAAGCTTTTCACCAGACATAGTTTTTCCATCAAACTCACAGATGAAGGAATGCTTCTACGTGACCGTGCTGAGGATCTTGTGTTAATGGCAGATAAAATCGAGCAGGAATTTGTCTCCTTGGATGATATCACAGGTGGAGACATATACTTTGGTCTGGCGGAATCCTATCAGATCTGTCATCTTGCCCGAGAGATTAAAAAGCTAAAAGACAGATATCCTTCCTTCACCTACCACATCACCAGCGGTGATACTGAGCAGGTAACAGAAAAGCTTGATAAGGGGTTACTGGATTTTGGCGTAATCTGCGAAACACCTAACAAAGATAAATATGACTATGTCGCATTCCCTGATACTGACCGCTGGGGTGCTATTATCTTAAAGAGTCATCCCCTGGCAAAGAAAAAGAGCATAAAAGTAGCCGACCTTATAGGACAGCCACTCTTCTGCTCTGAACAAAGCTGGAATATCGAGATACCGGAATGGGCCGGGGAGAATTTTTCCAAGCTCCACCTGGAAGGTTCCTTCCGTCTTTCTTATAATGCATCAATGTTTGCCAAGGAAGGCCTGGGTATACTTCTGACCTTTGAGCATCTGATAGACTGCTCCGAAGAAAGCGACCTTGTATTCCGTCCACTTTCTCCCAAGCAGGAAACAACGCTATATCTGATCTGGAACAAGTACCAGACCTTCACACCTATTGCAGAAAAATTCCTGGCACAGGTAAGGGAGACGTTTTAAATTCGGGGTTATCCTTGCACATGTAACAGATAAAAATCATCCGCATATATTCGCTCTCCCTGCACATATGGGATCAGGTTTTCCTTATTCCACCGTTGCATTCTCGATGCAAACCACTCTTGCTTACTCCACTGTTCATAATGAATTCCGAGACAATCTAACAAGGTAAGTACAAAACAGGCATCTAACACATCGTAACGGATCGTACCGCCTGTATTCCGATATCCTTCTGCCATTTGTTGCCTACGCGCCAATGATCCGCCGATATTTCCAAACAGAACAGCAAGATCATACATCGGATGTCCCATACCGAAAAAAGAAAAATCAATAGGCACAAGCCCATCCGGTGTTTGCAAGATATTCGATGCAGACAGATCCCCATAGATCATCTGAAATTCATCCTGCACGTTTTCCAATACAGCTCCGGCATGATCACAGCACTTTTGCATGATCAAAGAATACTCGTTGCTTAACCCCAGATTTTCCAGTGCCTGAAATCTCCTTTTCGTGCATTCGCAATGTTGCTTTCCATAGGTTTTTACCGGTGATACCCGGAATCCCTTTGCCTTCTGATGCAAACGCGCAAGCATATCACCTATCTGATAGCAGATTGCATCATTCAACTCAAGCTTGTCTAACGATTCGCCATCCAACCATTTCGAAACCGTAACATATGTACCATTCTGTAACTTTGTAATGAGTTCACCATAACGGTTTTCAACAGCTTCGCGTATCTGCATGCTCTGTTTCTTTAAGTAGGCTTGAAAATCAAGTTCTGACTTATATATCTCGACACGATCAACACCGTCGTAAAAAAACTCTGCTGAAAACCCCTCTGTCGGCTCATGTATTTGCAGCAAATACTCGTTTCCCACGCGATAGGTCAGATTCTCATTGTGTCTCAGCAATTCTATTTCTGTCGCTGTTATATTGTAATGAGCTAACGCTTCTAAAGCTTTTTGTCTGTATTCTATCGTCATAAGTATTACCTTAAACCGAATACCCCAAGTTAATATCAAATGGAGAAATCAGCATTTTTTGCAAATCTTTATAGAATCTCTTGAAATACTTGAGTGATATGCAGCCTTCACATTTAAACTGATTTGCGGTCATTTCCTCAATCTTAGCTTCGAATTGCTCGAGTTTATCGGGCTTTACCTGAAAGAGTTTCATCTCAATAAATGTCTTTTTCATTATGCATTCCTCTGATTATTTTTTCATTTATATTCCGATAGAACTAAGTCGCTGCGCGACGGCCTGCCAAGGCTGTGGCGCAGCGTTTCTTTTACTCAAAAAGCAGTAGATAGTGAAACTATGATGATGTATGTTTAAGTTACCACACAAAAACCGAACATTACCAAGACCACTACTACTGCCATGAAAAGCGTATCATTTATCATTACTTCATACAAGCACTTTCATTGTTAAGTTGAATTGCCCCAAGTTCGAGTTCCATACGCGTTCCCTCCTGGTCTAGTCAGACTAAACTACATTTCCGGTCTAGCCTGACTAGACCGGAAATATCAAGAAAAAAATTTATATTGAACAACTCGCCACCAAATCATAATGTTTTAACATGCATTTGGGGGCGAGTCATCCAGCACTCATCGAAATAGATCTTCTAACAGCACTTGGTTATCAACTATATCACTATAGCTATTTTCCTTGACTCCGTAGGTGGTAACAAATGTGCATCGAAGAGCTTTTTTAGTATTCATCTGTTTTTTAAACAAGCTTGTACGTTCCCTAATAGTATCTGAATACTTTCCAGTTATTGTGTATTCATCCTGAGCAAACTTCATCTCACATAAATTCATAACCTTATCACTTCTGTCGATTATTAAATCAATCTGTCCGCCTTTCCATTTAGTCCCATCTGAATCAACAAATGCCTTCTCGCTCCAAGCGTACACATTGCTTAATATTCCAGATATTCCAAGCTTCATCTTTATCTGATCAATATGATGTAGACAAACCTGCTCGAACGCATACCCTGCCCATGCATTAACTTCTCCGGTTCCAGCAATATTCGTCCAATAGTTTTTATCCTGTCCATTACTTCTTTTAACAAATCTAAGATGAAACAAAGTGAACATATCTGTTAACTGGTAGATTTTGCCCTTCTCTTTTTTATTAGGGCAGTAATAAACTCTAATAAAGTCGCAGGAATTAAGGTTGTTTAAAATTGTAGTTAAATCTCCACCTTCAAGCTTGCATCCAGCAGAAATCTCTTCACGTGTTAGCCCAGATAATTTCTTAGATAGCAACGTTACAACTTTCTGATAGCTTACACTCTTTTTAAACAGCGAACGGAATAAGAAATCATACTCCTTTCGCAGTGGAGCATCACTGCCATAGAATAATCTGTCAACATTTACAGTAAATGGCAGTTCGTTATCAAGCATATCAAGGTAAAATGGAATGCCTCCGAAAATCATGTATGCATCAAGTACCTGTGCTTTGTTGTAATGCATCTTTTTTATCTTGTTCAGATATTGCTCAGTTTCTGCCAGTGTAAAAGGTGCCAAATAAACTGGGCGACTAACACGACCATATAGTCCCCCCTGATCACCAATCAGTTTATCTACCATCCATGTAGTAGCTGATCCACATACGTATAGTTTTAATAAAGCTTTTGCACTATCCCATGTATTCCAGAAATAAGAAAAGGCGCTCAAGAAATTACTATTTACAGTATCCATCCAAGGAAGTTCGTCCAAAAAAACCACAACTCTTTTCTTATTCAAAGACAATAAGTAGTCTTTCAAGTTGCTAAATGCTACAAACCAATCCTTGGGGATCTTACCGGTACTGTGAGACCACTTATCAATTTCGTTCTGGAATTGTTCACGTTGAACCTTGGCTGGAGTTTTGTGACTACCAACAAATTCAAAATCAAACTTCTTCCCCATGGTCTTTTTTATCAGATATGTCTTCCCAACTCTTCTTCGTCCATAAACAGCCACCATTTCTGATTTTGAAGAATTATAGTATTTTTCTATTATGTCGACTTCTTGTTCTCTGCCGATGAAATCCTTTTTATTCATATGCAAACCTTTCTAAACATCCTTTTATGTAATTGTAACAGACCACATATTTTGAATCAACAACTTCCCCCCATAACACCAAATTTTAATAGTGTTATGGGGGGAAGTCAATTTTGAATTTATCGACAGCCTAAGGGAAGATACTTCCGTTTCCAATGAGCACTCTGATAATTCCAATTGCAAACAGATGCGCCGGATAATAGAGATAGAAAAACCATTTCATGCCTTTCCATTTTCCCCTCTCACCGTTATACTGCTTCAAAATCGGTAATGATAACAGCGTACACATCTGAAGGATTCCATACGCTTTGTCCATAAAGATAAAATATACGACTGCATAAATTGTTGTCCATATGAGCATAGTAAGCGATTGTTTCTTGAAATCGCCGCGATTCATGTATAAGTATACCGGACACATAGCCGCCACAGTTGACCAATCCGATGGGAAGGTAATAAAGCAGATAATCAGGGTCAAAACAATTTTACCCCACTGCGGCAACTGATCCGTTGTAAATATGACCATCAAAACTACCGACCAGGCAAGCGACCACATCACACTGGTCATATTGAAAAACCCGTTGGGAATAAATGGTATTCCTCCTGCAAAGTTATAGGCAAAATGCGATATTACAGCGAAAACGAACAGTCGGGCAATATACTTTTTTACGTTTCGAGTGTAATGAAATCCCTCAGCAATAAAGAACCACATAATAGGCGCTGTCAATCTTCCTATCGCGTGAAGAAGCATGACCCACCATATCATTTGGCATCCAGGAAACAGTAACCATGTTACATGGTCGATTGTCATCGCAATAATAGCAATCAGTTTTACTTCATTGGAGTTTAGTCCTATTTTCTTAATTGTATCCATTCCGGTTTTCCTACAATTCCGATTTGTCGTAACCAGTTATACTACTGAAATATAATCATTCCAGTTAAATCGAACTTTTTGAATCTTCATATCATACTAATCTTTCCATCTTCACATGTGGGATACCATCTTCCATAAACGGCTCTGACACAACTTCAAAACCTTCTTTTGCATAGTATCCAATAGCATATTTCTGTGCCTCAAGGTATATCTTTTTAGCCTTAAGCTGCTCTATAGCGACACTGACTCCCTCATGGAGCATCTGACCGCCTATTCCTTTACCATGCTCCAGTGTTACCACTCTACCTATCTGAGCCACGCCTGACAACTCGTCAAAATCCTTCCAAAACACGCGAAGGCATCCAGCAACTCTACCAGAATCATTCCAGTAAAATACATGGATAGCATCCTGATCCTTATCATCCAGATCTTGATATAAGCACTCCTGCTCCGTAACAAAGATTTCAAACCTCGTTTTTAATATCTCATAGAGTTCTGTGGTACTGAGCTCATTAAAATGTTTTATTACAAATTCCAATATCAACACCCTTTCCTACCACTCTTGTGATCTTCTATAGAACATGCATCCGGTGTTCCATATTCTATAAGGCCCGCATCTGCAGGATCAATGGATACTCTGCCATCCTCAAATACAAATGCCGGTATTCCGACATCACCAATTTTCTTACAGCGGTCAAACTCTGGATTATTGTCGCGGAGCCTTGTAAATGCACTCATGTTTCTTATATTCTCACCGATGTTGATGTACTCAAACTCGTCTTCCCTTCCTGCTATCTGCTCATGTACAAAGTCGCAGTACGGGCATGTTGGCATTCCATAGATCTTGATCATTATGCACCTCCTTATTCAACTAAGTGTTCGAAAGAATCCTTTTTACATTAGCATCCTCCCACTTCTCAACAAGAAGCAGCTCATCACTATCCGCATCTGATATGTAGTAGTCATATTTAATGTTTCCTATCTCAGCGCGGCTGCAAACATCAATGCCTTCCTTCTTTATTATTTCCAGAAAATCCTTCCTCTTATCCGGTTTGCATTTGTATGTCACATTCAAAACGATCATATCCAAGCCTCCTTTCCCTAATCTATTTCACAATCTCTATACTCTTTTTTTGTTTTCTCGTTAAGCAAAAGTGTTTTAGACAATTATAGAATATAAAAAAATAGCGCACAATCTATTCTTTAGACTGTGCGTTCATTTCGTATTTCATGACCTGTTTACTTTATCTTAAAACAAGCCTCATCTGATTCCATGCTACGCCACCATGCTGGGACTTGTCGCTATGCCCTTCATTCATGAAGCCAAACTTTGCATAGTAACATACCAGCTCATCCTTGCAGGTTAGAACAAGGCCGGCACGGTTCTGCTCTTTTGCCGTATCTATTGCTCTTTGAATCAGCTCTCCGGCATATCCGTGCCTGCGGTAACTGGGAAGCGTGTTCACACCGAATATCATCTGCCAACGTCCGGAAGCATTGTGCATATTTGCTTTTGCATACATTTCGTCAGTCAAATCCGGCTCATTAGTCACAAAGCCATCCACAAAGGCAATTAGCTTATCTTCATCAAACATTAGCCAGAAGTAATCCGCGTAATGTACAAGGCGATCTGCAAATTCATCTTTTGATGCTGCTTCTGCAGCAGGGAAACACTCCGCTTCAACCGCAGCTATCGCATCCAGATCTTCTATTGTTGCCGTTCTTATCATCATGTTCTGATTCTCCAACTCAAATACATTATTACTAACATTATTTATTCGATAATCAGATTAATATAGGTCTGTCCATCTATTTCTTCCCTACTGTTATAAACATGTTTTCCGACTATCTGAAGCAAATTTTCTATATCTTCCATGCTGCTACCCGTAAATTCCAAATAACAAGTATTGTCACTGCCGTCATTTAGATTCTCATAGAAATCCTCGACTGCAACATAGTATTTGTCCAAAATGTCTTCAAGTGGATACTGAGAAATATCACTCGAGTCAGTTCCTTCTCCATATTCCGGTTCTTGTTCAAAAGAAATCGAAGTAACATAAGCATCCTGATCCAAAAAGGAATCATGTGTCTTATATATATTTGCTTTTACCTTAGTATATTCATCTGTGGCATACTTTTCAGTCGTGAAAATTCGGATATTCTTCATTATTTCAAAGCCTTTCATACTATTTCAATTAATTAAAAATCTAGCTGAAGAACTATCTCTTCATCATTCATTTCTCCTGTATCTCGGAATCCAGCCTTCCGATACATGGATAATGCATTGGTGTTTGTATCCTTTGTTGATAGACGTATATTGTTTGCTCCGTGAAACTTAAAATACTGTATGATTTCCTTAATTGCCGCAGTTCCGTATCCTTTTCCCTGCAAACTTTCGTCAATCATTAATCTCCATAACCAATATCTGTCATTCGGATCCTCATTTGAAGCAATATATTGCATCTGATCCTTAGCAACTCTAAGGCCAAAGCATTGCCCCATATTTTCTTCTGTCAGATTTCTTAGCTCAACCTTCATTCTAGCAATCCACCTATCATCCTCGGTAAAACAGAACTATCATAATCATTTCTCTATAAGGAATATTTTTGTCACCACATACCTGAAAGAAATCATACCGGTCAGACCTCAATCTGGTTCATTATCTTCCCAATGCTCTCATGAAAAACAAGGTCAGCTTTACCTTCGAGTTTGGTTTTTCCCTTGTTTATTATCACAAGGTATTTTCCGTGGTACATATGAGCAAGCTGTGCTGCCGATCCTACTTCCAGCGAAGTCCCGCCAATTATAAGAAGGTCAGCATACCTTACCAGTGCTACTGCTTCTTCATAGTCCCTCTGTGGAAGGAATTCTCCGTACAGTGTCACGTCCGGCCTTACCATCTTGCCGCACTTTGGGCAGTGCGGTATCTCTTCTGTGTTTTCAAATATGAAATCCTCACCATAATCTGTCCTGCAGCTTACGCAGTAGCTCCTAAGGGCACTTCCGTGGATCTCGCACACTTTCTTGCTCCCTGCCTTCTGGTGAAGCCCGTCTATGTTCTGTGTTATCACGCCGTCCAGCTTTCCGCGTCTATCCATCTCGGAGAGCTTTTTATGCGCATCATTTGGCAATATATTCCTGCAGTCCAGGTTTTTCCTGAAATAATCAAAGAAAACAGCCGGTTTCTTATTAAGGCAGTCATAGCTTAGAAGGTATTCCGGCTTGTATTTACCAAACTTCTTGTCTTTTTTGTTATATAGGCCATCCTTACTCCTGAAATCCGGGATCCCGCTTTCTGTAGACACTCCTGCACCGCCAAGAAACACGATGTGTTCGCAGTCCGAGACCATTTCGTTCAGGGCATCAATCTTCTGCTCTTCGTTCAAGGAGTGGAAATATTTTTCTTTTTCCCTTTGTGAAGAAAAATCAGGTAACAGCATGCGCTTTCCTCATGAATGTAAGATTAACCGTGTCAATATTTATGATAGCACAATCGGTTTGGGATAAAAATTGGGATTAATGAGGGCTGGCCGGCTTTTCGTCAAAAGCCGGCCATATGTTAGACGAAAGAGTATATATCTATTTCCAAAAGGATTTCTCCTCTCGATGATTTTACTATACACTCTCTTCCTAAATTGAACCTAAAGGGGGTCAGAAGTTTTTAAGTATATTTTGGGGCATTATTATTTTATAGAATTTGATATTTTGTATCCGATAAATGACACCAAAACCATATGTTGTTGCTGTGGATCTGACGTATCCCCCATTACTACTAATTTGTACTGGAATTTAATGAAATGAGCCACTAGCTCCGTCCCCAACCTTAGTACACTTATACTTATCACAGAGAATGCCGTTTGATGTCCGTACAATTTCCTAGCTCATCAAAACTAAACTCCACAATCCATGGCATCAGAAATCTAATATTCTCAAAATCATCATAGCCAAAAGATTTATCATAATAATTTATAATGGTACTTAATGCTGTGCCATGACTTCCAACTACTATATTTTTTCCTGGATACTTCTTCAGAACATTATCAAGGGCTGCTATATTTCTATCTTGAACTTCCCTAAGACATTCGCCATCTGATAACTTGAAAGAGTAATCGCTCCATTGCTTTTTGGAAAAAGAGGCAAAGTCTTCTATCCAACCACTATCAACTTTTCTTTCTCTAAAGTCCTCAACTATTTCAACAGTCAGTCCATTCTTATCTGCAAAATCCTGAACAGTATCAACGGCTCTCTTAAATGGACTCGAAATAACTATATCTATATTTTTATCAGCCAAAAAAGCAGTAACCTTTTTCCTATCTTCCATTCCACGAGGACTCAACTCACGAATTCTGTCATCATGATTATCATAATTAGGTTCTGCATGCCTTACAAAGAATACTTTTGTCATACTCACCTCTTCATTAAAACTTCTTCAATGGTAAGTTTTACTGCAATTTTATATCTCTACCTCAAAAGGTGATTCGTTATCAAAAATATCACTGTAGAAGCCAAACCAGCTAAGCCCCTCCACAAGGCACTTCACATTGTAGCTTTCTTCCTCATCGAAAACGAATTCTTCGCCGGAAGCCTTCTTTACCTCAAAGACATCAATGATATTTTCCATCAATACTGTATTGACCATCATTTCCAGATGCTCAAGTTCTTCATCGGTTATGGTACACTCAGTCCGGTATCCATTAATGACTGTCTGCATATATTTTTCCATATATGCCCGTCTTTCATCTGCGTCTTCATTCCAGGCAATCCACCCAAGACCATGGGACCATAAATTGGCAATATCATATAAATACCAGCAAGTACGGCAGTTATCAAAATCAAATACATTGATTTTCCCTGTATCATACTCAATGTTATAGTTTCCATCGCTATAGTCAAAGTGAACCATTCCATAGTTTTCGGAGTTCCGTGGAAGTTTGCGCAGTTCCTCCAGAATTTCATGCAGCCTGTCTTTAATCCGACGTCCCATCTTCATATGTAAACAAAAGAAATCATCCGGGATAAGGCTCTCGAAATAGTCTTCATTGTACTTCTCGAAGAAATCAAAACGCTTATAAATCGGGCTGTAGTTCTTTGAAAGAGCATGTATTTTCCCTAAAACCTTGCCGGTAAGATAGAAGTACTCATCTATCGGAACTCCATCAATATACTGGTAACCATGATCGGCTATCTGATCACCTTTTGCAGTCTCGAACATGGCCACTACCTTCTCATCAATAATTTCAATTCGATTCCCTTTCCTTGAAGGAATCGAATCTGCCACGCTGGCTCCACCTTCAGAAAGATAATGTACATACTCGATTTCCGCCTCATAATCCTCAATGCTTCTATCTGAAAGAGAAGACACTCTGAGAACCAAATCATTTCCAATCAAAAATACCAGATTCCTTCCGCCTTCATGCCCGGGGACCTCCTTGGCAGAGGCAGTGTCGAATCCGTAAAGCTGTGCCGCTTTGAATAAAAGATCTTTTTTCATCATATGGCTATTTTTAATCCTTTTCTTCTTGGTCGATTATCCTACTGGAATATAGATAAATCAAAAACAATACAAGCTACTATAATCTCTTTTTTCATCGTCAAAATATATTGTAGTAAATCCCATTTCAGAAGGTATCTTCAAATGTTGTTTATCCATATCCAATCTTTCACCATTGTATTTGATAGATGTCACCTGTCCCACAGACAAAGGCCACAAATTGGTCTGAGTGCACTATTTCCATCGGCATACTATAACTGCGAAACTGGTCTTCCAAGTTCTTGTGCATTTTTGGAATGTCTTGGGCCGCAATGAGTTCTCCGGTCTTTTTATCTATCTGTACAAATTCATAATCACCGTTATCGGACTTTAGGAATCCTGCCATAGATTTGGAATCAATATCGGTAATTCCCCATATTTCGGCTTCTTTATCCCACAGCTTTTTACCGTCACTGATCCGCAAAGCAGTAATATGTTTGTTGTTAATATTTTCGCAACTATAGATGATTCCCTTATCGGCATCAATCACTTGAGAGGGTTCCGAACCGGCCTTCTTTTTCTTTTGCCATAATGGTTCACCTGTATTCTTATCAAAGCAAATCACATACTGCGAATATGAAGAGCCCACGATTCTGTCACCAACTATTCCCGCAGGCACGCCCACGCTCCAAGTTCCGGGGTACTTATAATTAAGCGTCTCCGTTAAATCGTCGTTGCTGATTCTGAGAATCTTGGAATTCGACGTGGCAACATACAGCTTTCCGTCATCTTCCAGAACCGGTCCCACAAGCCACTTGACCCTATATTTCTTCCTTTTTATTATTTTGCCCTTAACAAGGTCAATCTTGATTATCTCATTACCACTTGTAACAAAAAGATTGTTTCCCACAACAGATAGGTCTGGTTTATCTGTCAAAACTTTCATTTCTGATTGTTCAGTGCCGGTCTCAAGATCAAGCGACAAAATCATCCGCTCGGTTGCAAATATAATTCTATTCTGCCACACAATTCCACCGTACAGCTGCTGGACGCACCTGCTCGTAAAAGCATCATTAACAAAATACTCCCAGACAACACCGCCTTCGACTACGTCCTCGCACCTGATGAATGCGGAATCATTATTCAAAACAAAATATATTAGTCTGTCACCGACAAAAACAGGGCAGAAATAATTGTAAGTTCTCGCGCCCGTCTCTATCTTTCTATACAGTTTCAAAGCTAACCTCCAGCCTATGTATTATTTGTTCACACTTTTGTTCCCATATTCCCTTCAATCCCTATTATACATAAACCAAAAGATGTAGCGAAAAACATTTGTTTTATGAGACACCTTAAAGGTAATAAAATAGCCAATTCTGCAGTATTTAATTACAGAATTGGCTATAACCACATAGAACTTACTATCACATTATCCCGACAAACGGGAATTTGTCCAGAAATAACACTCTTATGAGATTATATCAGAGAAGCTCTCTGCATAATCCGCTCATCTATCCTGCGCACAACGCCGTTGGTATAGGCATGAAAAAACTTGAGCCAAAACCCGCTGCCCGACGGATTGATGCTTTCAAAATCCACGCCAAGTCTGGTATATCCCTCAGTTTTCAAGGTATTGATAACATAATTTAACAGGTTTTTGTATACACCCCTGCCCCTGTGTTCCGGCATACAATATGCCCCCATGATATGACGATAAAGATTCCCTGATGCAATGAAGGTTTCACCCTGATCTGACACTTCCAAATAAGCGCATAATTCTCCGCCTATCTTCGCCGCAAAGTAACGTTCCTTATTCCTTTCCGAAAAATCCAAAAACTCTTCCAGTGTGTCTGGTTTTCGGTTCATAAAAAAGGGGCTGGAGCAGTAATGCTCGTTCAGTGCCAAATGCAACGGATAAACATATGCGTAATCTTCCTTGGGCAATTCCAAAAACTCATATCCGCCACATACAACGCAATCAATTGTTTCCATCGGACGAATGGCATCTACGCACCTCATGCCAAATCCATACTGAAAGAGCTGCCGTTTTGCTTCCTCATCATGTTCATATAAACAAATTGCATGTGACATCGCTCCGGCTTTTACCCACTTTTTTGCAACCGCCTGATACAATGCCGCATAAATCCTGCCGTGATTTTCCATAACCGCGCCATTCGCACCCATGGGCGAAAAAACGCCTCTCACATCAGTGGAACGAAAAACATTCTCAAATGGTTCCACACTGCAAAGAAATCCGACCATTTTTCCGCCTTCAAATGCTGCGACGCCGAAGCCATTTCCGGATAATTGTTTCAGTATTGGAATGCTTGATACCTCCGGAAGTTCCTGTGTAAATGCTCTCTCATAATTATATATGTCAAGGGCAATTTCCGCTGCTTCCTCTGTATGTATCGGTTCAAAATCTCGAATTATCATTTTTTCCCTTTCTACAAATCTCGATTTGTCATCGTCTATAAAAATTCAACTGGAAGTTAATATCCCATTGCCTTTGCAACAATCTGTGCCCTTTCACTTCCCACAAGCATGCCTAATAAGGCAATTGCAACATGAGAAGCTGTTTCAGGACAAAAACTGGTTATTACATTTTCATCAATCACAACACTCTGATCGGGTATCACCTCTGCTCCGAATTCTGCAAGCTGCTTCTGCCTTCTACCATCTCCCAAATGATATGTTGTAGCTTTTCTTCCCTTAAGTATTCCACTTGCTCCAATCGGAAGAGCTCCTACACAGATAGAAGCGATAAATTTATGAGAATGGTCAAACTCTTGTATGAGATTTAAAAATCTTTCATCATACGCATCTTCATAAAAACCGAATTCTTCAAATCCACCGGGGATAGCCAGGGCATCATATTCGGAAACATCTATCTCATCATAGGTCTTATCAACCAAAATCGGAATTCCGAATGTAGATACAACAGTCTTAGAAAAACCGGCAGTAATGACTTCAGTCGCTAAACCATAATCATTTCTCGCCCATCCCATCACATCGACAAACGGTGCAAACTCCATGGTTTCAAATCCCTTACAACAAAAAAGCAATACTTTCATACATTTATTTGCTCCTGTTCTACACTAATATTTTTCTTCATGGCTACAACAAGTTTTTCCGGAAAATGCCCGGAAGCCCAATCTACCGAAAGAAATTGTTAGTCCAGCATCTTAGCCATACATATAGCTCCATCCAACTTATCATATGGAGGATAATTATCTATTAATGTATAGCCACGACTTTCATATAGTTTTACAGCATCCTGCATGATTGGTCTTGTTTGTAGAATAATTTTCCTAAAACCACGTTCTTTAGTTCTTTCTTCCAATAAATCCATCATTTGAGCAGCAATATGCTTCCCTCGATATGTAGGTTCTACCCAAACGCGCTTTATTTCCACTGCATCATCCGAATAACTTTTTAAGCCTGCACATCCTACCGCAACAACATCATCATAAACTATTAAAACATCCTCTATACTTTGCGACAAATTATATGGAATGAACGCTTTTCTTTTTTCTTTTCCGCCAACAATTTTGCTGTAATACTCTTCAGTCTTTACATAAAAAATTTGAAATGCTTCGTTATTTCCATCTGTCCAAATGCATCTAAACTCCGACATAATATTTCCCCTACAAGCTACGATTTTATGTATCAAAACAGATGTTAACAATACCCGTTACATCCCTTACCTGAATTCCCAGTATGAATAGTACTTAACGCACTTTACAATCTTGGTTAACTCCCTAGGAGGTTCGCCAAGCTCGATTCCATCTATAGTGTAGAATCTCTTGAAATACTTAAGTGATATGCAGCCTTCACATTTAAGCTGATTTGTGGCCATTTCCTCAATCATAGATTCAAATTGCTCAAGTTTATCAGGTTTTACCTGAAAGAATTTCATCTCGATAAAGGTATTGTTCATCACGCATCCCTCAAAGTTTCTTATCTTCAAAAACGAAAATTTATATGTTACTGTACAAAATCTCCAATCTTTCCAAGCGTTTTACCAATGCTATGATACTTTCCAGAATAGATGACTGGATCCAGTACCGTAAGATCAATGTCAAATATATCTTCACATTCAAGTCTTTCATCCATCTGTATATTGCGGATATGACAAAAGAAAGTAGTTGAATCTCCAGTCTCGACAGTTCTTGCAACCTCACATTCATACACCCATCGGCTTTCATTCAATACAGGAACATCCAACACCTCTCCCCTCACAACCTCATAGGAAATATCATTTTTAGCGCCATCTTTGGCATGTTTAGAACCAAAATAATCCATAAGCGACAGCATATCTATGCTGACAAGGTTTGCACTAAAAACTCCGGTTCTTAGAACGTTTTTCTTAGTCATCTTAGTTCCTGCCATACTTATAACAAATAAATATTGGTCGCCATCTTCATGAGTTGCACTTGCCCAGGTGATAGGAGCAAAGTTTTCAGAACCATCCTCGTTATTCGTGCCAATAATAAAAGAAGGCTGAACACACATAGAATATTTAGGATCAACAGATCGTCTTTTTGCCATTTTTTCTCCTTAGATAGTAATTTTATACTGGAATATCTTCACAGTAGTTCCCTTTTTCCGTTCAATCCTCTAAGTCTTATCTCTTCCAACTGCTCCGCCGATAGAGTTCCTGCCTTGTAAAGCTTGAGATATTCATTCTCTATAGAGCTATTGAAAATCAGAAGATCATCGGTATTGATTGTCACCTCAACGCCATTTTCAACCAGCGTCTTTATTGGATGATGCTCATAATCTTTGGCATAGCGAAGCATCACATTGCTCGACGGACAAACATTGAGCTGTATGTGATTATCCGCCAAAAATCGCATGGTATCTTTTGATGTGGCAGCGCCAATCCCGTGATGAACTTCATCAAGTCCCAGCACTTCAACTGCTTTCCTTACATCATCTGCAGATCCCGACTCACCAACATGTATTATCTTAGTAAGTCCGTAATGTTCAGCTTTTCGATACAGGGGAATAAAAGCTTCAAATGGTCGAATATTCTCGCCGCCGCAGACATCGAGTGACTTAAAGAATCCGGTCTTTATATACTCATCAATTGAATCTGTCGCAGAATCGATATCGCAGGCTGATATATAGGTAAGTTCCGGTTCAAAAACTGTTTCCGGACAGTATTTCATGTGAAAACCCTGAATCAGTTCCCTGAATTTATCAATTCCTCCTACAAGTTCAATCTCCGTAGCCCCGAAATTCATTGCAAGCCTTTTAATATTGTTGCGCCCGGCTTCAGCAAACGCCCCCTCCCATCTAAAGACTATGCCTTCATCTCCTGAGCAAAAGGGTTTGACATAGGTAGTGAACCAGTTCTGCATACCCTCAAGACCATCAAAGGTTTCCGGAGGGGCGGGAAAAGAATGGCCCGTCCGCTCTTCAACCCACTTAAGAGTGCATCCCTTAGTTGAATGGTTATGCAGATCACTCTTAGGAGCTTCTATAAGTTTGCCTGTGTTATTCTCTATCAATCCCTCTACAAATAAACTATTTGCCATAATCCTCCCAAATCTTTCCCTATATATTTTTCAAAAATAGCATACAGAGATACTATCTTTTATTTTTTGAAATAGCATACTTGTGCAAGTTGTACCGCATCATCAATCATTTCGTTGCCTGCACGATCAGAATACTTAAGATAATCTTTTACCCTGTCAGCAGCCACCAGCTCTCTCCCATATATTTTTCCTGTAGCCGGATCAATATGACTCTCATAAATATCTTTTATCTTCGCTATCATTCTTACCTGAGCATACTTATCCGAATTATCCTCCACCAATAAATACCCAAGATAATGGATATCTTCCAGTTCAATATTCAATTCTTCAATATATTCCCGTTTCAATGTCTCTTCAAAAGTTTCAGCATTTTCAGGCTTTCCACCGGTCAATTTGTATTTTCCGTCCTCAATCCTCAAGACAACCAGGTTATCTGCTGAAAATGCTATTCCATAAACCTGTTTTACCGGTAACTGGTCAGGAACAGAATCCTTAAACCATGTAAAGTCAGCCATAATGCAATCCCCATAGTATGATTTCCATGTTAAGAAAAAGACGGCAAGTCTTTAAACTTACCGCCTATAATTGTCTGAAGTCACAATGAGTATTATACTAAATTCTGAAAATTATTTCAAAGACATCACATATATCTGACAGGGATTTGCCTCATCCCATAGGAGAGGGAATACTTCCAATTCCTTGAAGCCACAGCTTATGTAAAAGAGATTAGTCCTGTCATAGTCCTCATACATTCCCATCTTCACAGTCTTGACCTGCATGAATTCATACCCCTGTAATCTTGCGGTTTCTTTAGCCCTTTCTACGAGCTGCCTGCCAAGGCCGCTTCTGTGATGATCCTGTAAAACTCCCATAACAGCCAGTTCGACAGTGGCCTTTCCTGTTTCTTTTAGGCAAAGAAATCCCACATATTCATCATCTTCCTTTGCTGCAAAAAACGTCCAATCGGCACTTCCGGAAATATATTCCTCTCTGCTCTCTTCTATGCCAAACCAGTCAGTAAGAGCCTCCAGAACTTTCCTTGCGATAGCTTGTTTTTCATTTGGATCTTTTATCTCCACAATCATTATTATCTTATCCTTTCCCCCTTTATTTTAGCGTTTCATCCGGGTAGTCATGAACTACCTCCACCGACTCTGCGTCGGAAGAGGTTACTGCTATGCCGCAAAGCGGCATGAACCTTTGGGATGCTTAACGCATCCCAAAGAACAGGGCATGTCCACTATGCCCCTATCCCATTGGGTTACCTTTGGGAATACTTTTCTTAAGATATTTGCAGCTCCGTTTATGTCTGCATTTGTTATTGTTCCATCGTAGTGCCTGTACAGTCCTCTTTTTATCCTTCTTCCTGAAAAAGAGTATTCTTTATTCTTCCCTTTTTCATACATGGGGATCGGATCCATGGCAAGAAAATCAGCCTTCGATGTATAGCTCTCCTCGGTCAGGGCAAATCTTATCCCGTATTCAGCAAGCTTATATCTTAGCATATCTGCAAATATCAGCATTGGTATCTGCACAAAATTCTGGTT
>NZ_FOBE01000011.1:0-114062 GCF_900109475.1 Butyrivibrio sp. ob235 | reverse complement strand
CTTCTCATAAGCTGCTGTTACTTCGGAAATCTTTTTCTCTTCGCCGTCACCTACTTCGGGTAGGATAATAGGCGGATGAGGTACCATGAAAGCTCCTAAAATCGGCATAATTTTTTCCCCCTTTTAGCATAATTATACACTATATTGTGATATAATAAGCAGGTAATTCAAACAACTATATTTAGGAGGAGTCAGATATGTTTTGTACTAATTGTGGAGCAGAAAATCCCGATAGCTCCAAATTCTGTACTAATTGCGGCGCGCCTCTCGGAGTTCCGAATCCGGGTCAGGGTGCAGGCCCCGAGGTTAATCAGAATGCGGGCATGGGTTCAATGAATGATCAGAATAGCGGTTTTATACCTCAGAATGATCAGCCTGTTGGCTTTGATCCCCAGAATTCAGGCGGTTACAACAGCTTTCAGCCTAATCAGCCCGCGCCCTACTACGGAGGCGGAATTAGCGGAAGAAGCATTGCGCTTGCAATCGTTCTTTCAATCGTAACCTGTGGTATTTACAGTATTTACTGGTTTATTGTTCTTACAGATGAGTCCAATCAGCTCAGCGGACGCAGCCATGAGACATCAGGTGTAATTGCATTCCTGCTTACTTTTGTTACCTGTGGTATTTACGGATGGTACTGGGCTTACAAGATGGGTGAGAAGACTGATCAGATCAAGAATACTCCGAACGGAAGCTCTGCTGTTCTGTTTATCATTCTTCAGATTGTTGGTCTCGGCATCGTAAACTATGCACTTGCACAGGATGCAATCAACAAAGCAGTTGGATTCCAGGGTTAATCCCTAATTCTATACATACAAGACCTAAAGGGGGACATCATGATTCACGTTTTGCAAGGTGATATCACAAAAGTTACAGGTTTTGGAGCAATCGTTAATCCGGCTAATAACTCTCTTCTGGGTGGAGGCGGTCTCGACGGAATTATTCACAGAGCTGCCGGACCTCAGCTGAAAACGGAATGCCGCAGGTTAAACGGCTGTGAAACCGGTGATTCCAAACTTACGCTTGGTTATAACCTTCCATGTGATTTCATAATTCACTCCGTAGGTCCTGTATGGATGGGCGGTACGGCAGGCGAGGAGGAGCTTCTTTCCTCCTGCTATGTCAGCGCTTTGAAAATCGCCCTCGAAAATGGCATTCGCAAAATCGCATTTCCTTCCATTTCTACAGGTGAATATGGCTATCCCGTTGATAAGGCTGCAAAGCTTGCTATAGCTACAGTCTCTGATTTTGTTGCCGAAAATCCGGACGCCTTTGATGATATCAGCTTTGTTGTTCCGGATGATCTGAGCTTTAATACATATTCTGAGGCTGCAAAGGAAGCTGCACCGAAGAAAACAGAGCCTAAGAAAAAGGCGGAGCCAAAGAAAAAGAGCGCAAAAAAGGCTAAAGAAAAAGTCGCAGACATCGAGCCCGGGAGTGAAGATGGCGCTAATGAAACGGGGAATACAGATGAAGCTGCAGAAAATGAAGCTGTAGAAACTACTTCGATGAGCGAAGTGCCGGGTATAGAATTGCCCGTCCCAACGGTTTCTCCTTCTTTGCCCGGTGCTCCTTACAATAAATATCATATCGACTGGCTGATTGATGAGGTTGCAAACGGCAATGAACATACTTATGTATGCTTCTTTCTTGCTGAAAAAACCAGTGAATACTGCCAGCTTTCTCAGTGGTACAAGGGAAAACCGATTTTCATAAATGGAAGAAAATACAACACTGCGGAGCAGTATATGATGTCCGAAAAGGCCCTGCTTTTTAATGATTTCGATACCTACAGTAAGATTATGAATGAAGAGGATCCTGCTATCTGTAAAAAGCTTGGCAGAGAAATCTCGAATTTTGATGAAGCTGTATGGAGAAGCTGCAACCGCGAAATTATCTTTAACGGTAATATCGGGAAGTTCCTTTCCGATAAGGACTTTGCCGATGCACTGCTGGCTACAGATGATGCTGTGCTTATAGAGGCAAGTCCCACGGATGATATTTACGGAGCGGGTTTATCTAAAGAAGAGCTGTTATCCGAAAACGGAGAACTTCTTATCCCGCCGCAGAACTGGCATAAAGAAGAATCCGATTTTCAGGCCAAGAATGAATTGGGCTTCGTGCTCATGGCTGTGAGAGATTGGTTTAAGGACAGGTAGCCCCTCATCCGGCGCTGCGCACCACCTTCCCCCAAAGGGGGAAGGTTTTTTTATTGCGCTGCGCACCACCTTCCCCCAAAGGGGGAAGGCTTTTTTATTGCGCTGCGCACCACCTTCCCCCAAAGGGGGAAGGCTTTTTTATTGCGTTGAACATCGCCTTCCCCCCAGGGGGAAGGTGGCGCGCAGCGCCGGATGAGGGGAGCGCTTGACAAACTCTACTAAATAAACTATTATCCTAAGTGTACTAGTTACAATAGTACGCACCAAACAGGAGGATGACATGCTAATAGAGATTGATTACAGAGACAAAAGACCTCTGTACGAGCAGATTTCAGGGAAAATTGAAGAGCTGATCCTTTGCGGCGTGATAAGTGCTGATGAAGCGCTTCCGTCTGTTCGGTCGCTAGCCATGGATCTTTCCATCAATCCCAACACGATTCAGAAGGCATACGATGCTCTTGAACAGAGAGGGCTATGCTACTCTGTCACGGGAAGGGGGAGATTCGCAGCATCGGCAGACGAAGTACTTCCTGCGAAGAAGCGGGAGATACTGGATGAGCTTGACGCAGTTGTTGATAAGGCCGCAAAGATCGGTATGACTTCTGCAGAACTAATCGACAGAGTCAGTAAGAAAATGACCACTTAGCACCACTTTTTTCGGAGGGGAACCTCACAGGAATGTGAGGACAAAGAAATGAAAAAAACAGGAGGAAATGTATGATTCAGGTAAGTAATTTATCCAAAAGCTTTGATGATATACAGGCGATTGCCGGTATTGACCTTACCATAGACGACGGTCAGGTCTTCGGACTTGTGGGGACAAACGGCGCAGGTAAGAGTACATTTTTAAGATTGGCGGCAGGGATTCTCAGGCCGGATACAGGTTCCGTAATAATTGACGGAAGACCTGTTTATGAGAATCCGGAGGTAAAAAAGGATCTTTTCTATATTTCGGATGACACCGCTTTCTTTCCGAATACAACACCGAAGGAGATGGCCTTTTTCTACGGTTGCATCTATCCCGAATATGATATGAAGAGATTTGATACTCTCATGGGAAACTTTGGACTTGATAAAAACAGAAAAATAAAGACTTTTTCAAAGGGAATGAAAAAGCAGCTTTCAATTATACTTGGTATCGCAGCAAATACCAGATATTTGTACTGCGATGAGACCTTCGATGGTCTTGACCCTGTGATGAGACAGGCGGTTAAGAGTCTTTTCATGGGAGACATGGCTTCGAGAAAATTCACACCTATTATCGCATCCCACAACCTCAGAGAATTGGAGGATATCTGCGATACAGTAGGACTTCTTCACAAGGGAGGAATACTTTTATCCAAAAACCTTGATGATGCTAAGGCGGATGTACATAAGCTGCAGTGCGTATTCAGGGATGATGTCAGCAGAAAGAGGATAGAAGAGAGGTTGTGTATTCTCACCACAGAGGAACGGGGAAAACTCGTTACAATGACCATCAGAGGTCAGGAGGATGAAATAAACGACGCTTTAAGAGCGGAGAGTCCTGTTTTCATGGAAATTCTTCCGCTGTCTCTTGAGGAGATATTTATAAGCGAAACGGGGGTAGAGGGATATGACATCAAAAAGATTATTTGCTGATCTGCTTAAGGAAAATTCCAAAAGGAGGCTCTGGCCCATCGCACTTTCAATTTCCGCAAACTTTTTTGCACAGATAGTTCTGGCGGTTCTGATGATAGGACGCTACAAAGAAAGAATTATCGATGGGCGAACAACAATTTATGATGTGAGAGGAGCATTCTATTACGAAGTCGGTGGAATGCAGAATGTTGCGATTTTCTTAATTCTTCTTGGGCTTTCTCTGCTAATTGCGCTCCAGGGCTACAGTTACCTCTTTGACTCCAGGCAGACGGATCTTTATTATTCGCTTCCGGTCAAAAGGACTAAGCTCTTTGATGTTGCCAATCTCATGGGAATTATAGTGTTTGCGGTGCCTTATATTATCTGCCACATAATAACAGTATTTATGGGGCTTTCAAGAGGCTATGTTGAGGCAAAAACGCTTCCCCTTTATGCAGCATCTGCTCTGATAGTAATACTTGTTTATATTATGTTTTACGAGGTTTGCGTGCTCGCCGCAGTTCTTACAGGACATGTTGTGATTGCGGCTCTTGGCTGCGGAGTATTCTTCTTCCTTGGTCCTGTTGTGGCCACTTTGAAAGAAGTACTGATGGGAACATTTTTCGGAAGTTATGCATCTGACGTACCCAGATCAGGCTTATTTAAGGGCTCACCCATAACACTGTCGACTGATCTTGTGAATGCACTTCGCGGGGACGGACAGTATGAGATAGCATTCCGCTTTGGCCGTGCAATAGTACCATTTATATTAACAATTCTTATTGCAGTGGCAGGGTACGGCCTTTCTAGGTTTCTGATCACAAAGAGACATGCTGAGGCTGCAGGAAAAGCGATGGCCTTTGATATTACAAAGCCTGTTATTAAGGTTGCTATGCTTGTGATAGCTTCTCTTGGCGGCGGAATAACAATGTTTTACATCGGTGATACCAGAAGTCTCGGAAGCTTTATCTTCGGAATGGTATGTGGCCTTATTGTGGTGCACTTTGTAATTGAGACAATATATGAATTTGATTTTAAGGCAAGCTTTAAGCACTTTGGTTCATTCTTTGTTGGCACGGGAATTGCTGCGGTTTTACTGCTTGCGCTTGTGTTTGATATCTTTGGCTATGAGAGCTGGCAGCCTATGCCTGACAAAGTTGAGAGTGTTGCAATCGATGATTACCTGGTATTTGCAAATCTTCACTGTCCTCTGTACAGAACAATGGATAATCCCGAAGATAATTTATATTACGACTGGGGGACAAGTGATTCCGAGTTCATTTTCCGAAACATGAAGCTTAAGGACATGGAAAATGTTGAAAAGCTGACAAAACAGGGAGCCATAAATGCCAAGAATAACCACAGAGTAGCTTATCGTGGTGACCGGTATGGCCAGAGTGAACTTGCTGTGATTCGAGAGGACGGGAAAATAGCCTATAACACAATAATAAATGTTCAGTGGAACATGAAAAACGGTAAAAAGATCAGAAGAACATACTATGTTGATCTTGATACCGATGAACTGGTGAATGCTTACAAAGCTATCTACAATAGTGATGAGTATAAATACGGGAAATTCCCTGCTTTGACTATGGAGCCAAACGAGATCGATAAGATTGGCTATGAAACACTTTCAGGTTATTTTGAAGAGAATATAGGCTCTGCAAAAATGAAAGAATTCCTTGAGGCTTACAGAGAAGATGTGATGAATCAGACCTTTGACGATTTGACAAAGGAGCTTGCAAGCATAGAAATTTCAGGTTTAAAGAATACCGATAATCCGTATGACAGTAATTATTTATATAATTTCTTCATATTCCCGTCCTTTACAAAGACAGGAGAGTTCCTCAAAAAGAACGGAATTCCCACCGATTGGAAGGATGGACAGGATAAGATTGTTAAGGCCACAGTGGGTGTGACAACTTATACAGAAGACGGTGAATACGGTCATGATGAGTATTGGACCAGTGAGAATACAAATGAGATAAATGATGTTCTCAAATACACCGTACCGGAATCACTTTATGGAGCTACAGGCGATGTAAATGAAAAGTGGAGAGGCTTCACCTATGACCGTGAGAAGTTTGCGAATATTAGCTTCAGCACAGATATTGAGGGCAGCAATGAAACAAGGTCATTATCTACACTCCTCTTCAATGAAAAGGGACTTCCCCAGGCTGTGGTAGATCTCTGCTTCCCGGATGCGGCTGAGGATGAAGTAGGACAGGCTGATAACGGAAACGTGGGCTGGACAGACTGCGTATCATTAAGGTAAATGTATTGCTTCGCAGACGGATGAGGGGAATATCACCTAAAATGGCTATATATTTTTATAAATAATCACATAATAAATGCTATTTACAAATTCACAGCAAAATGTTATTCTATTATATAACTATAGGTTACTCTACCCTGAGTGGCGGAGTATTGGGAAGGATCCTAATCACATTATCACTCTGCAGATGGTGTGACGAGCAGTCAGTTAATGGTGGGGACCGGAGATGAGGCTGCGGCGCAAAAATGGATTTATCCTTTTTCACGGAGGAAAGAAAGGAGCGCACATATGATAGGAGGCATAAGCAATAATAGTTATTCCAACTACTCTCAATACGGCAAGATAGCTAGCGGTAAGAAGTTACAGAGTGCTGCTGACGATGCTGCCGGACTCGCTATCAATGAGAAGATGGAAAAAGAGCAGAGAACCATGAAGGTTCAGGCCAGGAACGGATTGGAGAACATTGGCCAGCTGAACATTAAGGACGGCGTACTTGATGGTGTTACCGATTATCTTCAGAGCATTCGTGAGAACGCAGTTTATGCTCAGAACGGAACACTTTCAGCAAGCGACAGGAGCGATATTGCAAATGCAAATTCACAGCTGATGCAGGGAATCGGCCAGCAGCTTGACTCATCCCAGATGAAATCACTGGGACTTGATAAGCTTGATGTTAACAATCTCGATTCCATTGATGCAGCAATTGCGAATGTAAGCAATGCAAGAGGCGAGGTTGGTGCAGTAACAAACGGATTTGAGCACAATGTAAGCTACAGCAACATTGCAAGAGAGAACCTCTTAAGTGCTCAGAGCTCAATAGCTGATACCGACATTGCCCAGGAGGTTACAGAGCTTAAGAAGAACCAGACACTGGATGCATATCGTCTGCAGATGCAGAAGAAGCAGCAGGATGATGAGCAGCAAAAGAGCAACATGATGAATCTTATGCTTTAATCAGTGGGAAAACCTTCTGAGGTTACAACTTCATAATTATCCGTAATAAACATTACGTAGGTATCGGGGATGGACTCAATGAGCTTCATCCCCTTTTCTATGCCGTAAATATAGCAAATAGTTGAGAGAGCATCACCGTCAGCTGAAGAGTCAGATATTATAGTAACACTGTACAGATTATTTTTTATCGGAAAACCGGTTTTGGAATCCAGAATATGATGATAGAGTTCGCCGTCTTTTTCAAAATAGCGGTCGTAAATTCCGGAGGTTACAACGGATTTGTCTGAAAGAGAAAGAGTTGTTATGGGATCATTTTCATCGCCAAAGGGCCTCTGAACACCTGTGGTAAAGTCTGTAAAACCACCTGATTTAGTCGGCTTTTCTCCTATTAGAAGCACATTTCCGCCAAGATTTATGATTCCGCTGTTTATACCTCTTTTCAAATAAAACTGCTTTAATTTATCAGCGATATAGCCCTTGGCTATTCCGCCAAGATCAAGCTCGGCTCCTTTATCAAGGAGGCGGACAGTATACTCCCCATCGTCTTCATTTAATTCGACATTTTTATAATCTACATGTAAAAGAGCATCCGACATGATAGAAGATTCCGGAACTGCCTTGTCGGAATCTGCATGAAAATTCCAAAGATCAGTAACGGTTCCGATCGTAGGATCAAAAGCTCCCTCGGAGAGCTCGGCATATTCAAGCGCTTTTTCTATGAGCTCATAGGTATCTTTGCCAACAACTACGGCGCTGCCGCCGGCATGATTGATATTCCAGACATCGCTTCCTTCCTTTTTGTTCGAAAACAGATTCTCATATCTGGAGCACTCGGTAAGACATTCAGATAGAAATTCGTCGCAGCTTTTTTCGGCATCAGAGTTTCTTGTGAAAAACGAGGAATCCTCTGATACAAAGTCCTTGTTGTAGGCGGTAAGAGTTATCACGGTATCAAAGAAGAAACCGACTTTCTGACTTGCCTCATCATTCGGGACCTTGTTGCAGCCTGAGAGCATAGAGCCGGTAAAAAAGCATATGAACATAAACAATACCCGCAGGTAATTGCGGGCATTTACTGACATTTTGTTTTGTATTTTTAATGTATGTGATTGCATAAAATATATGATCCTTCGAAGATTATTTATGCATCCATGGCCATGCGCTCTGATTTACCGGAAGGAGAGGAGAGCTTCATGATCTTGGGTGAAATGCGGATGCTGGTATAGAGGGTCGCATATTCGGAAGCAGACAGATCCTCTATATAATTAAGCATATAATTTTTATCGTAACCGTTTTTCTTCAAAATATCGGCTGCCTTATTATAGGCGATGGCAGCTTCATTTTCAGTATTGTATTTTCCTACCACAAAATTCCCGTTTACATGAATCACAACCTTATACTTCAGAAATCCGCGCTCAGCGTACTGTCTTACGCCGTGGTAGCGATTAAGGATCTGGATATTTTCATATCGAAGGTCATTGGAGTTGCCGTTGGCAAAGCGGTAGTCACGCCCCTCAACCGCATAACTTCTGATTCCGTAGCGGCTTAGGATGCTGATCTGGGAGCCATAGTCAGCCACGAAAAGATGTGAACCTCTCTTCATTATCTTATGCGATGAATAATAGAAGAGATCGTCAATATCAAAAATAAGTGTGTGGCTCGGTGAGAGATAGTAGAAAAAGTACTTTTTCTCAAGATAGATGGGCGTAGGAATATAAAGCCCTTTGTCTCTGAAGTTGATAAGAACCACAAACTTTTCAAAGGGCAGAGGCTGCCCCTTTTTATAGGAGTCGATTGTGCAGCTGCTGTCAGAAAGTACGGCTGCAGCCTGATCGTAGACCTTCCCCGCGGTCTTCTTATCGGCAAAGGACCCCAATGCTATGTGCTTCCCCCTGAAGGTGATGGACGCTCTGTAGGATTTTGTCCCGTCCTTCAAACTTGTTTCATACACCCCCGTAACCTTACCAGTCATTTAAGTTTACCCCCATAAGCTTAAATTCAGTTGTGTATTTATATGCAGTTTTGTGGTATACTTTGTACTCAAAGTAATGTCATAAGAAAATCGTTCAAACACTCATCAGTGTAGAGTCGTCTTTTCATTATTCTATCATATTAGACAGCACTTAGAAAATAAGAAAAACAAAGGAGCGTGGCAACATGAACGTTATGTATTCAAGTACCAGAGGTGATAAGAAGAAGGTAACAGCTTCACAGGCTATTCTGCAGGGGCTTGCTTCGGATGGAGGACTTTTTGTTCCCGACAGCATTCCGAAGCTTGATAAGAGTCTCTCAGAGCTTAAGGAGATGGATTACCGCGAGATAGCTTATCAGGTTATGAAGCTTTTACTGTCCGATTTTACTGAGGAAGAGCTTCGCTACTGTATTGAACATGCCTATGACTCCAAATTCGATACACCTGAGATGGCACCCATGACCGAGGCTGACGGAGCATTTTATCTGGAGCTCTATCATGGAAAAACCATCGCATTTAAGGATATGGCACTTTCAATTCTGCCTTATCTTATGACCACAGCTGCCAAGAAGAATCAGATCAAGAATGAGATCGTTATTCTTACCGCTACCAGCGGAGATACAGGTAAGGCTGCACTTGCAGGCTTTGCTAATGTGCCCGGAACAAGAATCTGCGTATTCTATCCCAAGAATGGAGTATCACCTATCCAGGAAAAGCAGATGGTAACTCAGGAGGGAGACAACACCTGCGTTATCGGAATTGAGGGTAACTTTGACGATGCTCAGACCGGAGTTAAGAAGATATTCACAGATCCTGATTTTGCAAAGGAACTTGATGAGAAGGGCTTCCAGTTTTCATCAGCTAACTCCATTAATATAGGACGACTTGTTCCTCAGATTGTATATTATGTTTATGCATACACAAGACTCCTTAAGGAGGGCAGAATTGCAGAGGGAGACCCGATAAATGTTGTGGTTCCCACAGGTAACTTCGGTAACATCCTCGCTGCATATTATGCAAGTAAGATGGGACTTCCGATCAAGACCTTTATCTGCGCATCAAACTCCAACAAGGTTTTATATGATTTCTTTAAGACCGGAGAGTATGACAGAAACCGTGAGTTCGTGCTCACAAGCTCACCTTCAATGGATATTCTCATCTCATCTAACCTTGAGAGACTTATTTATCACATCGCAGGTGATGATGCAAATGCAGATGCTTCCTATATGAAGGAGCTCTCTGAGAACGGAAAATATGAGATTACAGATTCTATGAGAAAGGAGCTTGACTGCTTCTACGGCGGATTTGCCACAGAGGAGGAGACAGCTTCCGCAATAAAGAATCTTTTTGACAACACAGGATATCTTATCGATACACATACAGCAGTTGCTTCAAGCGTCTACGACAGATATGTAAAGGATACGGGCGATAAGACTGTTACGGTTATCGCATCTACCGCAAGTCCTTACAAGTTCACCAGAAGCGTTATGCAGGCTCTCGGAAAAGACGATGCAAGTCTTGACGATTTCCAGCTTGCAGACAAGCTCTCAGAGGTTTCAGGGGTAGAGATTCCTGAAGCAGTTACCAGCATTCGCGACGCTAAGGTTAGACACGATAAGGTTGTGGCGAAGGATGCATTGGCTGATGCAGTGAGAGCGTTCTTGCGTTGAATGTAACCCCTCATCCGGCAGCTTTGCTGCCGGATGAGGGGATGAAACAGGAGGTTGTATGGGAATGAGTCATAACGAGACAAACATTTACACAGATAACACACCACAGTTATCCGGTCTCGCGCAGATTGTTGAGACCGCCGATCAGATAGATCCTGAACTTTTCACAAAATTTGATGTAAAAAGGGGACTGCGTGACTTAAACGGTAAGGGCGTACTGACAGGTCTTACAAATATATCCACCATCAATGCCACAAAAGAGGTAAACGGAGAGAGAGTACCGGCAGACGGTGAACTGTACTACCGCGGAATAAATGTTAAAGAGATTGTTCACGGAACAGCAAGCAAGACAAAGTACGGATTTGAGGAAGCAGCGTATCTTCTTTTATTCGGAAAACTTCCCAATAAGGATGAACTCCAGGGCTTTACTGAGCTTCTGGGCTTTTACAGATCTCTGCCCACAGGCTTTGTAAGAGACATCATCATGAAGGCACCCAGCCGTGATATGATGAATACCCTTTCAAGGAGTGTACTTACGCTTTATTCCTATGACGATCATGCTGACGATGTTTCTATGCCCAATGTACTCAGGCAGAGTCTTCAGATGATAAGTCTGTTCCCGCTCCTTGCTATTTACGGATACCAGGCTTATAACCATTATCATGAAGGGAAGAGCCTTTTTATACATCCGCCGAAGGCAGAACTGTCTACGGCTGAGCATATTTTGTATCTGCTTCGTCCGGACAGTAAGTATACTGAGCTGGAGGCTAGACTATTAGATATTTGCCTGATTCTTCATATGGAGCACGGTGGTGGTAACAACTCGTCCTTTACGACTCACGTTGTGAGCTCATCCATGACAGATACTTATTCCGTTATTGCTGCGGCTATCGGTTCACTTAAGGGACCCCGTCACGGCGGCGCGAACATCAAGGTTATTCACATGTTTGAGCAGATGGAAAAAGAGCTTAAGGACTGGTCCGATGAGGAAGAGGTCAAGGAGTATTTGAAGAAACTTCTTCACAAGGAGGCCTTTGATAAAGCAGGACTTATCTACGGTGTAGGACATGCTATCTACTCAAAGTCCGATCCAAGAGCAGTGCTCCTTAAGGAGTACACTGTACAGCTTGCTGAGGAGAAGGGCATGGAAAAAGAGCTTGCCCTCTATGAAGCTGTTGAGAGACTTGCACCCGAGGTTATCAGCGCAGAGCGCAAGATGTACAAGGGCGTAAGTATAAATGTCGACTTCTACTCGGGTTTTGTTTACAAGATGCTCGAGCTTCCCGAGGAGCTCTTTACTCCGATGTTTGCAATTGCGCGTATCGTCGGCTGGAGTGCTCACAGAATGGAAGAGCTTGCTAACAACAGCAAGATTATTCGCCCTGCTTATATGGCAGTAAGCGACTATAAAGACTATATCCCTATGGAAGACAGGTAAAATGCCTTCCCCCTAGGGGGAAGGTGGCGCGAAGCGCCGGATGAGGGGATTTTTGGAGGCAAAAAATAAGATGAATGATTTAATAATGGGCAGATTATCCGCCCTTAGAGAAAAAATGGCAGCAAACGGCATTGACTATTATCTGATGCCGACTTCCGACTACCATAACTCGGAATACTCAGCCGATTTTTTCAAAGCACGTGAGTATTTCTGTGGCTTTACAGGCTCAAACGGAACTCTCGTGGTATCCGCCGACTGGGCCGGAATGTGGACTGACGGAAGATATTTTATTCAGGCCGAGAGAGAGATGGAGGGTACAGGAGTTACTCTTTATAAGATGGGAGAGGAAGGCGTTCCCACAATTTCAGAATACCTCTCTGAGAATATGAAGAACGGACAGGTTCTCGGTTTTGACGGAAAAGTGGTTCCTGCAAGAGAGGGACTTGCTTATGAAAAGAAGCTGAAAAAGAATCAGGTAAAGATAAAGTTCGACAAGGATCTTGCCGGAGAAGTCTGGAGTGAAAGACCTGCTCTTCCCTGCAATCCTATATATGTTTTATCGGATGAACTCTGTGGCAAGTCCTTTGCGGACAAGCTTGCCGATATCAGAAAAGTTATGGAAGAGGAGAAAGCAAACGCATATCTTCTCTGCAAACTTGACGATATTTGCTGGCTTACGAATCTTCGCGGAAATGATGTGGAATGCAATCCCGTTATACTCAGTTACCTGTTCATAACTAAAAAGTCTGTAAGCATGTTTGTACAGATTGAAGAGCTAAATGATGAGGTCCGCGCTTACTGTGCCAATAACGGAATCGAGATTATCTCCTATGACAGGATAATAAACTGGCTCGATGAATATGAGTATGAAGGCTTAACACTCTATGATGAGAGAAATGTAAGCTATTCGGTTTACAGAACAATAAAGGATAATTCAGAAAGCAGCGGTGCCAATATCAAGAACATCTACGATCCGACAGAGATGATGAAGGCATGCAAAAATGAGACTGAGATAAAGAACATCAGGGAAGTTTACATAAAGGATTCCGCTGTTCTTACGAAGTTCATCTACTGGGTTAAAAATGAAGTTAAAAACGGCACATTAAACGAATATACTGCAGCAATGCATCTGGATGAGATGAGATCTCAGATTCCCGGATTCATTGAGCTTTCATTCCCGACAATCAGTGCCTATAAGGATAATGCTGCTATGATGCACTATGAAGCAACAGCGCAGTCCAATGCAGAGCTTAAGCCTGAGGATTTCCTGCTTGTTGATTCAGGAGCGACCTACATGGGCGGAACAACTGATGTAACAAGAACCATAGTTCTCGGTCCCGTGTCCGATGAGGAGAAAAAGCACTATACACTTACCGCAGTGGGAATGCTTCAGCTCGCCAATGCACATTTCCTTGAAGGCTGCAACGGTAGAAACCTTGATATTCTTGCAAGACAGCCCCTTTGGAATATCGGAATCGATTACAAGTGCGGGACAGGTCACGGAATCGGATATATGCTTAATGTTCACGAGGGACCTCACAGCATAAGATGGAAGTCCAGATCTTCTGAGGATGAAGCACCGCTTAAGGTAGGTATGATCATGTCGGATGAGCCCGGCGTATATATCGAGGGTAAGCACGGAATCCGCATCGAGAATATCCTTGAGGTTGTATACGGTGAGAAGAATAGTGACGGACAGTTCCTTGAATTCCGTCATCTTACCTATGTACCTCTCGACCCTGATGCCATTGATAAAAAGTATCTGCAGCCTCGCGAGATTGATGCAATCAATGAATATCAGAAACTGGTTTATGATACAATCTCACCTCTTATCGAAGAGAATGAGATAAAAGAATGGCTTAAAAAACAGACCAGACCGATTAAATAATTATTTCATAAAAAGCGCGTGAAGTGTAGATTTCATGCGCTTTTCTTCATATTAAATTAATAATTTTTTAGGTAAAATCTATTGATTTAGCGGGGGGGAGGTTTATAATGTAATTAGAAGCTGACGTAGATCAGCATTTCGAGCCAAGTGCTCGCCTGGGATGCTCGACAACTCCGGTGTAATTTGAACCTACATTTACTTTAAACGGGACACCTAGATTGCATTTTCCAATGTCACGCCTCCGGCCCTGCACATGTGCAGACAAGCTATGGGAGAGGAAGACAGCGAAAAGGGCTGCGGTAACCCACCTGGCGTTAGCTAGGAGTCAAATAACCGGAACCGGCATTCTCGGGATTATTTCAAAACAGCCTTATGGGCTGTTTTTTTTTCATACATATTTAATAAACGAAACAATTGTGTATGTTTTTTCGTAATGATATAATAAATTGACAGACAAATGTACGCGAACTTTGAAAGGAGTATTGAAATGCTTGCTTCATTGATTCCTTTGTTTGATGATGAAATGAAAGTCTGTGCCTATTCTGTATTTGCACAGAGAGATAATCATCTGATGAATCCTTATCTGATGGGGACCGGGTTCTTGGATAATGTTGTCAACATTGTAGGTCTTGACATTGTGGACAGCGTTGGAACAAATGTCCTTTCCGGAGGTAAGGAAGTCTTCGTTGAGATCAACAATATTTCACTATTTGCCAATATAGAGGAACAGTGCAGAGCACCTAAGAACATAATAGTTCTTCTTCTGGATACTTCGGTGATTCCTGAGGAGCCTTATCTGTCAAGGCTGTGGGATCTTCGAGGACAGGGTTACAAAATTGCGATAAGAAAGCTTGCAGGTAATCAGTTTGAGACCTATAAGCCTATTCTGGAGATGTGCGATTATATTCTTCTTGACCACCGCAAGGTGAATATCAGAAGTGCAAAGATATATTTTACCAGAGCTTATCCTGATATCAAGCTATGCGCTGTTGGCGTGGACACCAAGGAGGACTACGACAGACTTACTTCAGACGGGGCCTATGATTTGTATGAAGGCATTTTCTTCAGACTTCCGGTAGAAGAATCCGAGAAGACCGTAGCTCCTTTGAAGGTTACATATATTGAGCTTTTGAATGTTGTCAACAATCCTGATTTTGATCTCCAGGCTGCTGCTGATGTAATCGGAAAGGATGCCGCTCTTGTCATTTCTATGCTGGAAATGGTTAACCACATGAGCTTCAATTCTGAGATTACTTCCGTAAGACATGCGGCTGCAATGCTTGGACAAAAAGAGCTTAAGAGATGGATAAATACAGCGGTAACGAAGGAACTTTGCTCCGATAAGCCAAGTGAGATTACACGTATTTCCATGGTGAGAGCAAAATTTGCCGAAAATCTTGCTGAGTGCTTTAAGCAAAAAGGCCTTGCACCGGAGCTCTTCCTAGCCGGACTGTTTTCACTTCTTGATGTTATGCTCGACCAGACTATGGAACAGTCACTTAAGCTGGTGCATGTATCCAAGAAGATTGAGGATGCTCTCCTTAGACATACAGGTGATCTGTGGCCTGTATTACAGTTCATGTTCGAATATGAGAATGCTTCCTGGCAGGAGGTTTCACGTCTCATGATTACCGAAGAAATCGACATGGATGCGACCTACAAAGCTTACACGGATGCACTCAAGTGGTACAGAGATTTGATTGATCCAATTTGATTATATTTTTAGTGTTAATAGTCTATAGTGCCTCCCCCCCCCTTTTGGGGGAAGGTGGCGCGCAGCGCCGGATGAGGGACTCTAACTGTTGCATAAAAATGCAGCAGCTTTTTTATTTTCTTCCTATTTATTTATATTTGTTGTATAATCTTTAGAGTTTAAATCGAAGTAAGGAGCCTACAGTTATGATTAAAGATTACAAGGAGATGAATAAAGAAGAGCTTGAGCGCGAGCTTGCCAACATGCGAGCAGAGTACAAGAGATACCAGGCCATGGATCTGACCCTCAACATGGCGAGAGGTAAGCCGTGCCACGAGCAGCTTGATATTTCCATGGGAATGATGGACGCGCTTAATTCCGGCGCTGATCTTTCCTGTGAAGACGGAACAGACTGCCGCAATTACGGAGTGCTTGACGGCATACATGAGGCTAAGGTCCTCATCGGAGCTATGATGGAGAATAGGCCTGAAAATATCATTATCTACGGCAATTCATCACTTAATGTAATGTATGATACAGTTTCAAGAGCTTACACCCACGGAATAATGGGTAATACTCCCTGGTGTAAGCTTGATAAGGTTAAGTTCCTTTGCCCTGTACCCGGATATGACAGACATTTCGCGATTACAGAGTATTTCGGAATAGAGAATGTTCCGGTTCCCATGACACCCGAAGGACCGGATATGGACATGGTAGAGAAGCTCGTCTCCGAGGATGAATCAATAAAGGGAATCTGGTGTGTTCCAAAGTATTCCAATCCTCAGGGCTATTCATATTCAGATGAGACAGTAAGAAGATTTGCAAGACTTCGTCCCGCTGCAAGAGATTTCAGAATTTTCTGGGATAACGCATACGGAATTCATCATCTCTATGATGATGATCAGGACTATCTGATTGAGATTCTTGAAGAGTGTAAGAAGGCCGGAAGTCCCGATATGGTTTACAAGTTTTCATCGACTTCCAAGATCACATTCCCCGGAAGCGGAATCGCTGCCCTTGCAACCTCTCTCAATAACCTTGAGGAGATCAAGGCTCAGCTTTCAAACCAGACCATCGGACACGATAAGGTTAACCAGCTCCGTCATGTGAGATTCTTCGGCGACATCGAGGGCATGAAGGAACATATGAAAAAACATGCCGAGATCATAAGACCTAAGTTCGAAGCAGTTCTTGAGATTCTCGACAGGGATCTGGCTCCCTATAAGATCGGTGATTGGACAAGACCCAAGGGAGGATATTTTATCAGCTTTGATGCACCTGAGGGCTGTGCCAAGGCTATTGTAGACAGAGCTAAGAAGGCCGGAGTTACCATGACAGGCGCCGGAGCAACCTTCCCTTATAAGAAGGATCCCAAGGACAGCAACATTCGTATTGCTCCTACATATCCTTCACTTGCGGATCTTCGCACAGCAATGGAGATCTTCACAGTATGTGTTAAGCTTGTATATGCAGACAAACTCTTAAAAGAGATGAACGAAGCGAACGCATAAAAGAGGTAAGAATGAATCAATTTCCTCCAATCAGCAAAGAAGACATGAAAGAGCGCGGTATAGATCAGCTTGACTTCGTCTATGTATGCGGCGATGCCTACGTAGACCATTCAAGTTTTGGTGCCGCCATCATAACAAGAACATTAGAGGCTCACGGATACAGCGTGGGCCTTATTTGTCAGCCCGATTTCAGGGATGAAAACAGCATAACGGTTCTCGGAACGCCCAGACTCGGATTTCTGGTCTCTGCCGGTAATATGGATTCCATGGTGAACCATTACACAGTTGCAGGAAAGCGCAGAAAGACTGATGCCTACAGTCCGGGCGGCAAGATGGGACTTCGCCCTGATTATGCGACTATCGTATACTGTAATCTCATTAGAAAAGTTTATAAGCATGAGCCCATAATCGTGGGCGGTATTGAGGGAAGCCTTAGAAGACTAGGACACTACGATTACTGGTCGAATAAGGTAAGGCGCTCTATTTTGCTTGATTCCGGGGCTGATATTATATCCTATGGAATGGGCGAAGTAAGCATAGTTGAGATAGCGGATGCCCTGGCTTCCGGTATGAATATTGCTGATGTTTCCTTTATAAACGGCACGGTTTATAAGACCAGAAACGAGGAAGATATCTATGATGCGATTAAGCTTCCGTCGTTTGAAGAGATTAAGTCAGATAAAAGAAAATATGCCGAAAGCTTTAGCATACAGTATAAAAATACGGATCCCTTTAACGGTAAACGGTTGTATGAAACCTATGACGGTAGCCTTTTTGTGGTGCAAAATCCCCCTGCAAGACCGCTTACACAGCAGGAGTTTGACGATGTCTATGAGAGAGATTATATGAGGGCCTGGCACCCCGTATACGATGCTGCGGGAGGTGTGCCTGCCTTTGATGAGATAAAATATTCCATTACCTCCAACAGAGGATGTTTTGGGGAGTGCAATTTCTGCGCCCTTACTTTCCATCAGGGGAGAATAGTTCAGGCTAGAAGTCATGAGTCCATCATTAAAGAGGCTAAGCTTTTTCTTGAAGAAAAGGACTTCAAGGGTTATATCCATGACGTCGGAGGCCCCACGGCTCAGTTCAGAAAACCTGCCTGCAAAAAGCAGATGAAGCTCGGAGCATGCCCGAATAAGAAATGCCTTCATCCGGAGGTATGCAAAAACATGGACGTGGACCACAAGGACTACCTCAGCATTTTAAAGAAGCTCCGCGCACTGCCCGGGGTTAAAAAGGTCTTTGTAAGGTCGGGAATCAGATTCGATTATCTGCTTGCGGATAAGGATGATACATTTTTACGGGAGCTGTGTAAGCACCACATCAGTGGGCAGCTGAGAGTGGCTCCTGAGCACATCTCCGATAATGTTTTAAATAAGATGGGTAAACCCGGCGTTAAGGTCTATGATCGTTTTATTGAAAAATTCGATAGAGTAAACAAGCAGCTTGGAATGCAGCAGTATGCAGTGCCTTACCTGATGTCATCGCATCCGGGCAGCACCTTGAAGGATGCCATAGCTCTTGCTGAGTATCTTTGCAAGCATAAGCTCAGTCCCGAACAGGTTCAGGATTTTTATCCCACGCCCGGCACGGTTTCTACCTGCATGTACTACACAGGTCTTGATCCGCTTACTATGGAGAGCGTGTATGTGGCAAGAGATCCGCATGAAAAAGCGATGCAGAGAGCACTCATTCAGTTTAGAAGACCTGAGAATTACGATCTTGTTAAGGAAGCGCTTCTTCGCGAGCACAGAGAGGACCTTATCGGCTTCGGACCGCAGTTCCTCATTCCGCCCCGCAAGCCTTCTCAAAACATAAAGCATGAAGAAAAAGGAAATGCTTCAAAAAGAACTTCTAATAAAACAGGTGGCGCGAAGCGCCGGATGAGGGAATCTAACCCTAAGAACAAAAGGCGAAAATAAAAAAATCCCCCATTAATGGAGGAGGAGCTGTCAGATGGGGAATCTGACAGCTCTGGTATGAAAAAAGTTTTGTTGGGGGAGTCAGAAGTTCTCACTTCTGATACTTGTATAATACCTTTAATGTTTGTCTAAAGTATGTACATAGCCTAAAAGAAGCATAAGATTTATAACCAAAGTCTGAACTAATTATAATAAAATCATAAACTAAACTAATAATGTAATATATGCTCTTAAATATGATTGCAACTATTCTGTTTATCGTTTTCCATAATATATCCCATAAAATATAACGATACATAAAAAATACGGATTTTTGGCGAAAAATAACCCCCTGGGGGGCTTGCGACTTCTGCCTGTAAAGCTATAATTCTTCTTGAGCAAAAAGAAAATTCAAAGTTTTGAAGAGCTTTTTGCCACGTATTTTCAACAAATCAGGAGGATTTTTTACTATGCACATGGCGGATGCTTTGGTTTCACCTGCAGTAGCAGGCACTATGTATGTACTATCAACAGGAGCGGCAGCTTACTCAATCAAGCAGGTTAAAGAGGAGAATGATCCAAAGAAAATCCCTGTGATGGGTGTTATGGGTGCATTTGTTTTCGCAACACAGATGCTCAACTTTACCATTCCGGGCACAGGTTCATCGGGACATCTTTGCGGAGGCATGATGCTTTCGGCTCTACTTGGTCCTTACGCAGGATTCCTTACTATGATTGGAGTTCTTTTGGTACAATGTCTGCTGTTTGCGGACGGAGGTCTGCTAGCCTTGGGGTGTAATGTATGGAATATGGCCTTTTATGGGTGTTTTGTAGGTGCCCTTTTGATATGGAAGACCATTATGAAAAAAGGAGCAACCAGAGGAAAAATACTTTTAGCTTCAATACTTGGCTGCGTTTTGACACTTCAGATGGGAGCTTTTTCAGTTACACTTGAAACCCTGGCTTCAGGAATCACAGAGCTTCCTTTCTCGGTATTTGTTGCTACCATGCAGCCGATTCACCTTGCGATCGGAGCGGTTGAGGGACTTATTACAGCAGCGGTACTTATTTTTGTTAATGAGGCAAGACCTGAGCTTCTCTGGGGAGTTGGAGATGAGAGCAAGGCAAAGGAAGGAAAACTTTCACTTAAGAATACTATTGTGGTTCTTGGCGTTATTGCAGCTATCTGCGGCGGTATTGTTTCACTTTTCGCTTCAGCTTTTCCGGACGGACTTGAGTGGTCTATGGAGAAGGTTGCGGGAACAGCAGAACTTGAAGCAGCAGGCGGCGCTTATGAGGTTGCAGACAGCATTCAGACAGCAACATCACTGCTTCCCGATTATGCGTTTAAGAACAGCGAAGCAGCTGTCGGCACGAGCTTTTCAGGAATAGTAGGTGCTTTGGTAGTTGTTGCTATCCTGATCGGTGCATGCTATGCATTTAAGTTCTTTAAGAAGGATAAACCTGTCGGAAATATTTAATGGATTCAATAGAAAAAAGATTACGTGAATTTCAAAAGATACAGGAGTTATGGCAGCGTTCCCACTGGATGAATGACCTTCATCCTCTGGGGAAGCTGCTTATTTCCGTTATGTACATTTTTACTGTGGTATCCTTTGATAAATATGCCCTGGCACCACTTATTTTGATGGCTGTATATCCTGCTTTCGGATTTATAGTCGGTGAGTTGTCCCTTAGAATGGGAATTTATCGCATGAGACTTATTTTGCCGCTTGTACTTTTCGTTGGAATTCTCAATCCGTTTTTTGACAGAGATATATTGTTTTATGTGGGTGAGATTGGTATAAGCGGCGGAGTTATCTCAATGATCACGCTTATGCTGAAGGGTTTTTATGCAGTGCTTGCCGCATATATACTGATTGCTACGACATCCATTGAAAAACTGTGTCATGCACTTAGACTGATACATGTTCCAAAGATTATAGTCATTGTAATTCTTCTGATTGAGAGATATTTTTTCATAATGGGCGAAGAGGCAGACAGAATTGCCACCGCCTATAAGCTCAGAGCACCGCGCCAGAAGGGAATCCACTACTCGGCCTGGGGAACCCTCGTTGGAATGTGGCTGATAAGAAGTATGGACAGAGCGGGTGTTGTTTATGAGAGTATGCTCCTTAGAGGCTTTAAAGGAGATTTTGACATGGAAGAAATTAAGGCTAGGCCTTTTGATATAATATACACAATCGCCTGGATCGCGATTTTTGTATTTATAAGAAATATAATTAAAATATGATGAATAATAAAACCTTCCCCCACAGGGGGGAAGGTGCCCGAAGGGCGGATGAGGGGACCTATATGCAAACCGGAGTACACGGCGAACTACTTACAATTGAAAACCTGAACTTTTCCTATGAAAAGAATGCCCAGGTATTGTTTGATATCAATTTTCATGCATCCGAAGGAGAGAGTATCGGACTTATCGGCGCGAACGGAATCGGAAAGTCCACATTATTAAAGCTTCTTGTGGGATTGTACCTTGATTATGACGGGAAACTTGAGGTGGCAGGTCATCCTGTAAACAGCAAGAACTTAAACCATATAAGGGAGCACATAGGCTACGTTTTTCAGGATTCCGACAGCCAGCTCTTTTTATCGACAGTAGAAGATGATGTGGCCTTCGGACCAAGAAACTATGGACTATCCAAGGATGAGGTTAAAAAGAGAGTGACCGAGGCACTTCAAAAGGTGCATATCGAGGAGCTTAGAAAAAAGCAGAACTTCAAGCTCTCCGGAGGTGAGAAAAAACTCTCCGCTATAGCGACGATTCTTTCCATGGAACCTGATATAATACTTATGGATGAGCCTTCAATCGCTCTTGATCCAAGGAACAGACGCAATCTCATAGGTGTTTTGAACGAGCTTTCATGCCTTAAAATAATTGCATCCCACGATCTTGATTTCATAATGGATACCTGCGAGCGAGTGGTTTTGCTATATGATGGCAGGATAGAGGCAGACGGAAAAACAGATGATATACTAAGAGATAAGAAGCTTTTGGAAGACCACGGATTGGAATTGCCGCTGAGGTTTCAGCAGGTATAAAATGGTTTAAAAAGTAACATGTAGTATGAGGTCTAATAATGAGCAGTAAAAAAGGTGAACATAAACACGAACACGATTCCGAACATATTCATAGTCATGCGCACTATCATTCTCCGGAGATAAAAAAGAAGCAGATAAACAGGCTTAGCAAAGCTATCGGACATCTGAATCATGTAAAAGCCATGATTGAAGAAGATGAGGATTGCGCAGATGTATTGATGCAGCTATCAGCAGTTAATTCAGCGCTTAAAAGCCTTGGTAAGGAAATAATCAACGAGCATATGACTCATTGCATAATTCATGCCATAGAGGATGGCGACACCAGTGCGGTGGAAGAATTTCAGAAGGCTGTTCAGAAGTTTATTTAATAGAATTGTTTTGTGGAATACATCGAAAAATGGTAGGATAAACTATATAGATTATTTTCTTAAATTTTCTTTATGAGGAGGGTTTAAAAAGTTGGATAAAACTAAGGAACTGTACATCAGTGACACAGAAGAGAAGGCACAAAAGGCACTTGATACAGTGGATGCTTTTATTAATCATCAGGGGCTTTCAGGCAAAAGGGCTATTCATTTAAGACTTCTTGCCGAAGAGACAATCGGAATGGTTAAGGCCATGACCGGCGATTATCAGGCACTTTTCTGGATGGAGCATGAAGACGGCGAGTACAGAGTTAAACTGCTTGCCAAGACGAAGATGAATCTTGAGAAAAAGGAAGAGCTTCTCTCTGTAGCAACCTCCAAGAAAAATGCAGCCGCTAAAGGCTTCATGGGAAAAATCGGGGATATCATAGAGAACGGACTTCTCAATTTTGATGAAGTAATGTCCCTTCAGCAGGAATATGGCGGAGGAGCAGCCGATTTTACGATGTGCGGAATGGGTGCTCCGGGCGAGCTTCCTCCTATGGGAGATCCGCTTATCTGGTCGCTTAGCAACTATAAAGATGCATTGGATGAAGCCGATGATGAAGAGGATGATGTTAAGGAGGCAAATGACGAGCTTGAGAAATCAATAGTTGCAAGTCTTGCCAAGGATGTTATCGTCGGAGTTAAAAAAGACAGCGTGGATATGACAATTATCTGGAGTTAAGAAAAAGGGCATCGAGGTAAACAGTTCAGATCACTGTGAGCCGTCGATGCCTTAATCATCAGTATAAGGAAAAAAGATGGACAAGAAAAAGACAGCACTCATTGCCATGAGCGGCGGAGTGGACAGCAGCGTTGCAGCTGAGCTTATGAGCGAAAAGGGCTTTTCATGCATAGGCTGTACAATGAGATTATATGAAAATGACATGATAGGCGAGGATCTTTTCGGCACTTGCTGCAGCAAAAAGGACACCGATGATGCCAGAGCCGTGACGGAGAAGATTGGAATTCCCTATCACATTTTTCACTATGAAAAAGAGTTTATAGATAACGTAATAGAGCCCTTTGTATGCAGCTATGAGCGCGGAGAGACACCTAATCCCTGCATAAGATGCAACAAGTATCTGAAGTTCGATATTCTTTATAAAAAGGCGAAGGAGCTTGACTGTGAATACATCGTCACAGGACATTATGCAAGGATAGAGGAAAAGGACGGCCATTTTTATCTGAAAAAAGCAGTGGATGATACCAAGGATCAGAGCTATGTCCTATATGATCTCACAGAGGAACAGCTGTCACACACGATGTTCCCGCTTGGAGAATTTAAAAAGACGCAGGCTCGAGAGATTGCGGAAAAAAATGAATTTGTGACCTCTCACAAGAGCGACTCCCAGGATATATGCTTTGTACCTGATGGAGACTACGCATCCATGATAAAAAGGTACAGAGGTAAGGATTATCCGGACGGAGATATAGTTGATAAGAAAGGAAATGTAATAGGACACCACTATGGGCTTATCAATTATACCATCGGACAGAGAAGAGGTCTCGGGGTTCCTGCAGACAGAAGGCTTTATGTCACGGAGATTGATACCGAGAAAAACAGAGTGGTTCTGTCTGACAACGAGGATCTTTTTAAGCGTGAGGTGACAGTCAGGGATTTCCACTGGATAACAGGAGAAATGCCAAAGGGCGATATCAGATGCTGCGCTAAGATAAGATATAAGCATAAGGAACAGCCTGCAACCGTAACCCTTCCCGAAAAAGAGGGCGGAATCTGCAAGATTCTTTTTGATGAACCTCAGCGTGCGATAACCGCAGGCCAGTCAGCGGTCTTGTATGATGGAGATATCGTGCTTGGCGGCGGGATAATCTGCAAACAGTAGAAGCGTGCAAATAAGGAAACCGGCTTATTCAGCCGGTTTTTTGCTGTTAATCTGTTCCAGGAAGCTGTGAAGGAGCCTTCCCGTAAAGCCCCAGACTATCGGATCGGTATCCTCATAGATCCACATGTCATACTTTTGAACATGGAAACCATAGGTGCTTTTTCCGCCGGTAACTTTTTCAAAAGGGAAATTATCCGGCGCAAATGTTTTCTTCTGCATCTTATAACATATAGGAGGGTGCTCCTGAAGATAGGTCACCGGATAGGTAAAGAGTTTCTCGACTTCATCTTTTGAATAGGTGAAGTCGTCTTTTTTTACAAGTCCAACAAACGGATAGATTATTGCACCTGTGGGGCCCATTATGGGAGGAAGCTCTGAAAGGATTTCGATGTATTCTTCAGAGCTATCATGATCGAGCTTTGAAAACAATTCTTCAAAGAATTCTCTTATGGTAGCCTCTTTTGGTGTCTCCCCTTCTTCAATCCGACCTCCCGGAAAGCATACTTCTCCCGGTTGAAATTCAAGCTTATGAGAGCGCTCCTCAAAGAGGATGTGTATCTCACCATCCTTTTCAATGAGAGGGATTATAACGGCAGAACTTCCCTTAGGGATGGCAGGCGTGTTATTAAGTTTATCTATTTTTTCAAGGATTTCTTTTTTATTCATAGCTCTATTATAGTACTTAAGACGTTTTTATTGCTATAATGGGAAAAGCATTATGGATTTACAGAAGAAAACAGCATGAGGAGATATACGTATGGACAGAAATAAGACAATCATCAAAACAAGTATAATAGGAATAGTTACCAATATTCTTCTAGCAAGCTTTAAGGCAGCAGTTGGTATAATTTCCGGCTCTATCGCGATCGTTCTTGATGCGGTGAACAACTTGAGCGATGCGCTTTCATCAGTTATCACAATTATTGGAACGAAGCTTGCGGGAAAAGAGCCAGATAAAAAGCATCCCCTTGGATACGGAAGAATCGAGTACCTTAGCGCGGCTATGATTTCGGTGATTGTCCTCTATGCCGGCATCACTTCCTTTGTGGAATCCATAAAGAAGATCATTGCCCCTGAAAAGCCATCCTATCAGACAGCATCTCTTGTAATAATAGCTGTTGCGGTGGTAGTGAAAATCGTTCTCGGAACCTATGTGAAAAAGGTGGGGGAAAAGGTTAATTCTGAATCCCTTGTTGCATCGGGACAGGATGCGAAGCTTGATTCGGTTATCTCGGCAGCTACTTTGCTGGCAGCCATAATTTTTCTTGCAAGCGGAGTCAGTCTTGAAGCGTATCTCGCTGCAGTGATTTCTATAGTTATCATTAAGGCGGGCCTTGAGATGCTTCGCGATAATCTGTCGCTGATTCTCGGGGAGAGAGTTGACTTTGAACTTTCAAGTGAAATCAAGAAGACGATAGCATCGTTTCCTGAGGTGCAGGGAGCTTATGACCTACTCCTTCATAATTACGGTCCGGACAGGTACATTGGTTCGGTGCACATCGAAGTTCCGGAGGATATCACAATTTACAGACTCGATCAGCTTCAGAGAGAAATAGCAGCCAAGGTCTATGAGGAGCACGGCGTTGCGATTGAGGGTATCAGTATATATTCTCAGAATTCGGATTCTTCGGCAGCAGGTAAGCTCAGAAATAATATTGCTAAGAATATACTCTCCAAGCACGATACAGTAAAACAGATCCACGGTTTTTATCTTGATGAAACCAAGAACATCGTAGCTTTTGACATGGTTGTTTCTTTCAAGGAGAGCAATAGAGAAAAACTTCATGATGATGTCATCACTGAATTAAAGAGCGTATATCCGGAGTATTCGTTCCAGATAAATCTTGACAGGGATTTTAGTGATTAAGATGTAATATGAAGAAAACTAAAAATTTTCTTGTGCTTTTTGCAACATTATAGAGGGGATATTTGTATTATAAGTGAAGCCGTTTTAGGGTAACAATAAACGGTATACTACGAAAAAAGGAGAGATCGAGGGCAATTACTGCATATCGGGGAGGTTTTAAGGAAGTATGATGTATAAGAAAATGAGATCATTTGGAACAATGATGAGCCTGGTGCTTACGGCATCAATGATTAGCGGTTGCAGCATAGCTAATCCGCAGGAACAGATTGACGCAGTAGTGGATAGTGGTGAGTCGGAAAACTCAGATACACAGACTGAAGAACAGGTAAAGGTTGATACTAAAGACGGTATTGGCAGCAGTGAGCATACAAATATATTAAGCGGAGATGATGGTAGTCAGGATGCTCCGGGATTTTTCTCAGATGAAACAGGTAGTGAGAAAGAAGACAATACAGATGAAAAATTGTCATCCGATCAGAGCGTAAACACCGCATATACTGTCGGCGGACCTACCTACAAGCTTGTAACCAAAGAATACAGTATAAAATATGATGGTGATGTAACCTTCCCTGAAAATAATGAAAACAGCAAGGATTATTCCAATGGAATATTGTTCGAGGGAGTAACGCAGTCGGTACTGATGGATGAGGAGTGGAAGGATATATATCCGGAACTCTATAAAACTCTGTATGACCAGACTCAGAATGTAATCGATAAGGCTGATGGATGGGCAAACAGTACAGCGGAGGAAGCAAAGGCCCAGTACGAAGACAGTGCACAAAACGGATACTCATTTTTTGGCCCATTTGAAAATACGGATGATTACAGTATAAAGCGTTCCGATAATACTGTGCTTAGCATATATTGCTTTAACTATGAGTTTACCGGCGGAGCTCATGGGATTTATGGTGCTTCAGGCCAGACCTTTGATGTGGAATCAGGAAAAGAGCTTGATCTCGGGGATGTTGTGACCTTTTCGGAAGAGCAGCTTAATGAGATAATTCTTTCAAAGCTTCACGAAATCGAGGAGTACGAGGGACAGTTTTCAATGGCAGAGGATAGCCTTAAAAACTATCGGTATAATGCGGAATTTGACGTGAATTCGGATACCCATGAATACAAATATATATGGTATATGGCTGGTGATGGCATTCATATAATATTTAATGTCTATGAAATAGCGTCCTACGCCGACGGTATGCAGGATATCGTGATCGGATATGAAGAATATCCCGGACTTGTTGAAAGCAGATTCATTCCCGAGGAGAACACCAGCTATTGCAGAAGAGAAGATATCCCGGTTTGGAAAAAAGGCTATGACTCAGATATTCATTACATCCACTACAACTACTATCCTACAGATTACGATGATATGGATGACGAAATGATCTCCGCGGAGGATCTTGAGCTTGTTATGGAAAACGGCAGCAGTGCAAAAATCGGAGGCGGCTTTAGCATAAGACGTGATAGAGGTCTGAAATCCTACAGAGTCGGCACACCGGAGGGCAGAGAGTATATTTATGTCATAATTCCGATTGAAAATGACTACTACTATCTTAACGTATTTGATATAACAGACGGAAGTGTGACTTATGTCGGAGACCAGGGATTCCATTACCTGGAGGAGTCTATCTACGGTGGTTTTGACATAGATACGTTATATTCGAATCCTGATAATATGCATTTCGGTCAGGTGCTTAACAGCCTCGGTACTTATACCTGCTATGGTTCTTACAAAGTAGGGAAAAACGGAATGCCTGAGCTTGTATCAAAGGAATTTCACATTGCCTGGAAGTCGGAAGAGGCTTACAGCAAGACTAAGCTAAGCGCTGATATCGTCGGAGAAGACGGAACTGTTCTTCAAAGCGGTGTTACTCTGCCGGTAGGGACACATGTTATCCCCTATAAAACCGATGGAGAGACCTACATTGACTGCAAGCTTGATGATGACCGGATTGTAAGATTTACATATACTTCCTTTGAGTATCCGGCTTCATTAAAAGAAGGTGAAGTGGACGAACTGTTTGAGGGATTGCAGTACGCGGGATGATATAGGAAAATTTTCATTACAGAACCAAGACTCGAAAATGCTGCGCATTTTCTCGTTTTGGCTTGTCGCCAAATAGAAATAAAAAACACACAGTTATTTTGAGCAAGCTCAATAACTGTGTATTTTTTTATTTCTGCTTGGTTCCGTAATGAAAATTATAAAAAAAGCATAAATTTGATATAACCTTTTTCTAAAATTATCTAATATAGCTTTACCGATTAGATTTTTGGGAGGAAAAAGGACATGAAAAACAAGCAATTGGGAAGGTTGTTTGCGATGACAATGGCAATGGCCTTAACGGTTACAAGTGCTCCGCTTTCAGTAAGAGCTGAGGAAGAGGCTCCGGAGGAAAGCGTGGCAGAAGCTGCTGTTGATTCCGCAGAAGGAGAAGGCGTGGATAAAAGCAACGATGGTGAGTATTCTCTTGTATGGGAGGATGAATTCGACGGTGAAACCTTGAACACCAACGACTGGAATGTTGAGCAGCATGAACCCGGCTGGGTTAATAAAGAGAAGCAGAGATATACCGCAATTGATGAGGGCAATATCGAAGTGCATGATGGCATGCTTCATATTATTTCCAAATATGAGGAGACTGAGGTCGAGGATGCCGAAGGTGAGAGCGAGGACCAGGGCGACGCTAACTACGACTCAGTTGAATTTGGCACATATGGTTTTGATTTCGATATGGGCGGGGAATCATCTACAACAACTCTCCAGCTTAATTTCGGAAAAGTAGATGGCGAATTCGGTGAAGCAGCTGCAACGGTTTTGATTGACAGTGTTTCACTTAAGGATATTACTGATGGCGGAGAGGGCATTGAGGTTTTGAACAATTCAGACCTCGACTCATCAGACGGGGAAAGACCTGACGGTTGGGAACTTGGAATTACAGATCCTGCTAAGGGTGAGTACAGCGTAACAGACGGTGTACTTAAGATTAAAATAGATGAGTGCGGAACTGAAAACTATCACGTTCAGTTCCAGCAGAAGGATTTTGAACTTATCCCCGGTCACAAGTATCATTTCGAGATGAGCGCCGTAGCAGACAATAACAGAACTGTTCAGGTTAATGCTATGGACTATTCAAACTGGGGTTGGTTTGGCGGTTCTGCGATGACAGTTGGCGGAATCGGAGAGCTTCCCGAGGCTGGCGGATCTGCTAAGACTGTAAAGGGTGAGATCACTTCAGGAAGAATCACAACACAGAACCTTCACGATTTTACCTATGGACGTTTCGAAGCAAGAGCTAAGGTTCCTGCATCAAAAGGACTTCTTCCTGCATTCTGGCTTATGGCTACAGACGAAGGTCTTTACGGACAGTGGCCTAAGTGTGGTGAGATCGACATCATGGAGGTTATGGGACAGAATACAAGCAAGTCCTACCATACCATCCATTATGGATACAGCCAGGATACACATAAAGAGAACCAGGGAACAAAGGTTATCGGTGAAAACGGATTCTCCGATGAGTTCCATGATTTCAGAGTTGACTGGGAACCCGGCCTAATCACCTGGTATGTTGATGGCGAGCAGGTTTACCAGACAAATGACTGGCACACAGGTACCGATGATGATAACCAGGTTACATATCCCGCTCCTTTTGATCAGGACTTCTACATCATTCTGAATCTTGCAGTAGGCGGAAGCTGGGTTGGTTATCCCGATGACTATCACGACATTGACGGAGAAGAGTTCGTTGTTGATTATGTGAGAGTATATCAGAAGGATGAGGCTTCTTACTCTCAGGGTGAAGAAGTTGCAACACGTCCTGAGAAAGAGCCTGTACAGTACAGAGAGCCCGTAGATGGCAACTATTTATTAAACGCAGATTTTTCAGCTCCGGTAGACGAAGATAAGGATAATAATTCAAGCAAGAACTGGGTGCTTCACCTGCAGGATGATGCAGAGGGATCAACAGCAGAAACAGCTGATGGTGCAGTTACAATTACTCCTTCTGCAGAAGGCGGACTGAGCTACAGCGTACAGCTTAAGCAGGCAGGTATTCCTATGTACAAGGGCTGGGAGTATGAGCTTTCATTTGATGCATACTCTACAGAGAACAGAAGCATAGTAGTAGATGTTTCCGCGCCCGATCGCAACTGGAGCAGATATCTTGCTGATACAACAGTTGATATTACTCCGGAGAACAAGAATTATACTCTTGATTTCACTATCAATGATAAAACTGATCCCAACGGTTCACTTGAGTTCAACCTTGGAGCGCTTGGTTCAACAGCACCTGTGACAATTTCAAATGTTAAACTTGTTCATAAGTCCGGAGAAGAGATTCAGGAGACTAATGAAAAGACAATCCGTCCCGACGGAAACTATGTATACAACGGATCCTTTGACCAGGGTGATAAGAGGCTAGGTTACTGGGAAGTTGAGGAAGAGGATAAGGATAACGTATCCGTAACAAATACAAAGAACAAGAGAGAGCTTATGGTTAAGGTTGAGGTCCCCGAAGGAACTTCAGAGACTAACCCTGTGACAATCGCACAGTCTGATCTTGCTCCTTTGGTATCAGGCGAGTACGATTTCAGCTTCAGCGCATACACAACTGATGGTGAAAAGGACGGTCTTACAGCTACAGTCGCAGGCAAGACCTTTACACCTGAGCTTACAAATGAGAAGAAGAATTTCAGTAATGTACTCGTTGTTGACAACGATCTTACAAGAGAAGAAACCGGAGTAGAGTTCACATTTACAAAGCCCGGAACATACTTCCTTGACGATGTATTTTTAGCTGAAAAGTCTCTTCTTAAGAATGGTTCATTCAATGCAGGAATGACAGCCTTTAAGGTTTATGTCAATGAAGCAGCAAAAGCAAGCAGCGTAATTGACAGCATGAATGGCAACTCCAATACCTTCGCGATGAAGATTGATAATACAGGAGATGCCGGAAATGACTGGTACATCCAGCTCAACCAGGATGATATCAAGCTTCAGAAGGATAAGTACTATAAGGTTGCTTTCAGAGCAAAGTCAAGCATAGAGCGTAAGATTAAGTATTCCGTAGGTCATAACGGAGAGACCGATAATGACTGGTCAACCTATGACGGAGCTTTTGTAGAGACAGTTAACGGTGATTGGAAAGAATTTACAAGCGCATTCCAGATGCCTAAGGATGATGCTGCAAGATTTAACATCACAATGGGATCTGTTGACGGAGTACAGATAACAGATCAGCACGATGTTTACATCGATGATATCTCACTTGTAGAGATCACTAAGGAAGAGTTTGATAAGTTAAATGGCGCTGTGGCACCTGCTCCGGCACCTTCAGAGACACCTGCAGAAGAGCCTGCAGAAACTCCTTCAGAGGAGAAAACTTCAGAAGTGGCTCCTACAGAGGAGAAGACTTCAGAGGCAGCACCTGCACAGGAGAAAGCTTCAGAAGTTGCACCTTCCGAAAACAAGAGCGAGGAAGCAGCACAGCAGCCTGCACCTACAGTTGAAACCAAGAAAAATGAGCCTGCAAAGGTTCAGTCTAAATCCAACAATAATGGTAAGGCTGAGAAGGGCGAAGTAAAGGCTTCAAAGAACAAGGTTTACAAGGTAACAGGTAAGGGCGAAGCAAGCTTCAAGCCTAACACCGGTTCAAAGAAGAAGATTTTTACAGTCCCTTCAACCGTTGTAATTGATGGAGCCAAGGTTAAGGTAACAAAGATAGCAAAGAACGCATTCAAAGGTAACAAAAAAGTTAAGAATGTAACTATTGGAAAGAACGTTACCACAATCGGTAAGAATGCGTTTAACGGCTGCGAAAACCTTAAGAAGATCACTGTAAAGGGTGATAATCTTACTAAGATTGACAAATCAGCCTTCAAAAATTGCAAACATGATAAGGACTTCATAGTTGTAATCTATGCGTCTAATGATGAGAACTTTGTTAGAATAGCTAAGCTCTTCGAGGAAGCCGGACTTACAGGTGTAACCTTCGTCCGCAAATAATTTATGCTTGTCGTTCCGGGCGGCATGCCGCCCGGTTTGATAGTTCTCCCTATATTTTTTTATCATACCAAAATCCCGCACAATTCAAGTGATTGTGCGGGATCCCTTTTAAGTAATCACTTAGCGAGGTCTTTCCGAGCTTAGTGTACTACTTAGTTCTGGCGAGCAAAGCGAGAGCAGAACTTCATCTTATTTCCAGGTGGTTCCATAATATGTCTCTCTATACTTCTTAGGTGTCATTCCGGTCTCTTCGAAAAAGAGCTTACTGAAATGACTCTGTGAAGAGAAGGAGAGATAATTGGAAATATCAATTATTGAATAATCGCTGAATCTGAGCAGGTTCTTTGCTTTGTCCAATTTGACATTCCTTATATAATCACTTGGGGATATCCCCAGTTCTTCCTTGAATAATCTTGAGATATGACTTGTTGAAGTCTTCATATGTTCAGCAAGATCATCAATAGTGATGCGGTCGTTTACATTTGTATAGATGTAATTCAGGCATTCGTTTGTTGTCTTAGAAAGATTTGCGTTGTGCTTTAAATCCTTCATCCTGACGGTGTAGTCCATTACCATCTTGGAATGAAGATCCGATATTTCATTGATAGTCTTTATGTCATCGAGCTTTTGTATATAAAAATCGCTGAGTCTGAAGGCGCGCTCCATCTCCATGCCCTTTTCGGTGCATATTCTGGTGATGAGTGCTACCGTCACAACAAAATGATATTTGAGATTCTGGAGAGGATCCCTTGAGAGGGTACCGGTTCCGTTGGCATCCAGGAATCTGTGGTTGTCGATGTTTTCCTGAATGGCATCCACATCCCCACTGGCTACACTCTGATAGAACATGTACTCATCATTCTGCTGGCGGTGTATCATCTCGCTCTCTGACAGATTCAGTTCATTCTCTTCCCAATCCTTGGATAATAACATAGTAATAACTCCGTAGTTACTTAAAAATTAAGTTGTTTATGCAACTATAATAGAACAAAATTGCTGATGTTTCCAATAATCTTTTTATTAATCCTAAGTGTAAATGTGATAAAATTATATTTGGATTTTGTGTATGAAAGTTTGAAGGGAGTTAAAAATGTACGAAGAACAGAGGGGAAGCTTCGGCTCAAGACTTGGTTTTATTCTGGTAAGTGCAGGCTGCGCAATCGGTATCGGTAATGTATGGAAGTTTCCGTATGTGACGGGAGCTAACGGCGGCGCGGTATTTGTGCTTTTTTATTTGCTCTTTCTTATTCTCATGGGAATTCCTGTAATGACAATGGAGTTTGCCATCGGTCGTGCCAGTGGGCAGACTGTGGTGCGCGGCTATCAGAAGCTGGAGAAGCCGGGACAGAAGTGGCATATACACGGATGGATGTGTATTATCGGATGTTATCTTCTCATGATGTACTACACCACGGTTTCGGGCTGGATGGTTGACTACTTCTACAAGTTTGCGTCGGGACAATTTGCGAATGTAGCTACCGAAGGAGTAGAAGAGGTCTTTGGAAATATGCTGGCTAATCCAAAGGAGATGGGAATCTTTATGGTGATAACCGTTGTGTTTGGATTCCTGGTTTTAAGCCTCGGCGTTGAAAATGGACTTGAACGCGTCAACAAGGTCATGATGATTGGTTTGCTTGCTCTGATTATAGTTCTGGCACTTCATTCGTTGACACTGGAGGGTGCGGCAAAGGGCGTTAGCTTTTATCTTCTTCCCAGCTGGAAGAGAGCCACGGAGGTTGGAATCGGCAAGGTTATAAGTGCAGCGATGAACCAGGCCTTCTTTACCCTGAGCCTGGGTATAGGCGCTCTTGAAATCTTTGGAAGTTATATGTCAAAAGAGCATTCTCTTACAGGAGAAGCAGTGAGAATATGTGCTCTTGATACCTTTGTTGCAATCATCTCGGGCCTTATCATTTTCCCTGCATGCTTTAGTTATAACGTTGAACCCGGTCAGGGCCCTGCTCTTATTTTCATAACTCTTCCCAAAGTATTCTTAAACATGAATCTTGGAAGATTATGGGGAACATTGTTCTTTATATTTATGACCTTTGCAAGCTTCTCGACAGTTACTGCTGTATTTGAAAATCTCGTGGCATTCCTTACTGATAACCTTGGATGGAGCAGAGGAAAATCAATTTTTGTAAACTGCATATTTATCCTTGTAGCAAGCATTCCCTGCGTACTTGGCTATAATGTCTGGAGTGATCTTCACATCATAGGAGCAAGGGATGTCCTTGATTCCGAGGACTTTATTGTAAGTAACATCCTGCTTCCTCTGGGATCACTTATATTCCTCTTGTTCTGTACAACAAAGTTCGGATGGGGCTTTGACAAATATATTGAGGAAACAAACACCGGTGTCGGCATGAAAATGCCTCACATCCTCAAGTATTATTTTAAATTCATCCTCCCTATCCTCATAGCCATAATCCTTATCCAAGGCCTCTTACCTTGATTAGTTACCGCCGTAGTTAATTTCTAAAAATACTATACTTAAGAAACGAAAATTTTATAAATGCCGATTATAATTAATGATGGAATTGTGTTTTTTGACTGTTTGCCAGGTACCGTATGATATCGGAATAACAGGAAAACTATGGATAAAATGCTTGCCAGAAAATTGATTATATCGGCATTTCTTTTTATTGCTGCTCTCTTTGTGATGCAGTTTCTTTATTATGCCCAGGTAAGACTTGAAAAAAAGAATAATCATGAAAAACTCAGAGAATATATCGACCAGGACCTCGTTTTCAGCTGGGAGACCATGGATGATGAGCTGGCTAAGATAAATGAGATGATAAATAACAGGCATTTTTCAAACGAGGATCTCGGAAGACTCTATGAGAAGGCCAGCCTTATTTATATGCAAAAGGGTGAGACCATGAGTTATTACAGGTATCTTGGTTATGCTCTGTATTATCTTGAGCAGAGTGAGGATAAAGACTATACGGTCAATATTTACCTCGATCTTGCCAACTTTTTCCTGAACAATTATACAGAGGATTCGGCGAGAAAAATGATAGCCGAGGCGAAAAAGGTTGAAGCGTTTGAGAATATCGAAGATATTCAGATCAAAAGCTATGCCTACCGCATGCTTGGAATCATGGCCATTCTTGATGAGGACTATGAGGCTGCGGAGAATTATCTGAAGGAGTCTCAGAAAATTGTTGATACGTCACACACGAATATTTATGAAGAAACCTATAGTGCGATAAACGATACCTGGCTGGCCAGAGTCTATGTGGATACAGGCAGATATGAAGAGTGTCAGGAAAAACTGGATAAATGGGACGGACACGACATGTTTACGACGGATGTTTATCGTCAGATAATGCTCCGAGACCTGATAGTTCCCTATTACCAGATTGAGTGTTATCTGTCTGCCGCCGAGACATTAAAGGACTCTGATAAACTCAGCAAGGAAGAGCTTGAACAAAGGGAAGTTGAGGTTGGGGAGCACCTTGATCAATTTATAGAACTTTGCGAGGAAAACGGCTATCAGAAGGCAGAACTTAGCACTATTTTAAGGCTTCAGACCGATTATCCGCCGACCAGTGACGAGGTTCGGTTCAGGCTGTATGGAATTTTGAACAGATTGTATACGGATTTGTTTGATAATCAGAATATCTCATATTCAAATGTCATTGATAACATGGTCTCTGATTCAAAGGCTGAGATGACCAGAGATGAGCAGTACAGGAGACAGTATGTCAAGAGATTGCAGATAATCATTGGATCAATGATTGTTGTTGGCATTATAATACTGATATTTATAATACTGCTTCTAAACAGCAGGATAGATGCTCTTACCAGGCTCTTTAACAGAAAGACCTTTAATCACGACTACAACAGGGCAAAACGAAGAAACCAGATATTCAGCATAATAATGATTGATATAGATGACTTTAAGCAGATCAACGATAGCTATGGTCATATCAATGGCGATATAGTGCTGGGAAGAATGGGACAGCTTATGCAAAGGGAAATCACCGCAGATGTTCACTGCTATCGGTACGGCGGTGAGGAATTTGTCCTGCTTCTTGATAAAAAGGCTGTGCCTTATGCTGAGGCAGTTGCGAACAGACTCAGGCTTTATATGGAACAGCAGACCTGGATGTTCACGGAGGATCAGAAGATAACCTTAAGTATTGGGGTTGCCACCGGAAGCGGTAAGGATGATGTCCTAAAAAATGCGGACGATAGCCTGTATTTTTCAAAGGAAAACGGAAAGAACCGTGTTACGGTATATGAAAAAAATAAAATCTTAAGCCATTGACAGTGCTGTGTATTTTGACTGGGATGCTGCAATATGAGCGGCATCCCTTTTCTATGGAAGGCATTGTGTGTATAATAAAGTTTTGTATGGATGGATTATCATCCGGTGCTGTATTAGTTTTGGTTAGGAGAAGTCATGTCAAATATAATTTTACTTATCAGTAATTCCATACTGCTTGGCATTGGTCTTGCGATGGATGCTTTTTCCGTGTCGATTGCAAATGCCATAGCAGATCCTGAGATGAACCCTAAGAGAAAAAATGTAATAGCAGGTACCTTTGCCGGTTTTCAGTTTTTGATGCCGATGATCGGATGGATCTGTGTACATACAATAGCTACTATATTTACACAGTTTCAGGTACTGATTCCCTGGATTGCGCTGATTCTTCTTTCATATATTGGCGGTAAGATGCTGATTGAGGGAATCAAGGAACAAAAGAGTGATGAGCCTATTGAAAAGGAACCGCTTACTGTAAAGCTTTTGATGGTTCAGGGAATTGCAACGGCAATAGATGCACTTTCCGTAGGCTTTACAATTTCTGATTACAACGCACCGGAAGCGCTTGTGTCTGCACTCATTATCGGCGCGGTTACTTTTGTGATATGCAGGATTGGTCTTCACCTTGGAAGAAAAGTCGGACTTAAACTTGCAGGAAGAGCCACAATTGTAGGCGGTATAATTCTTATCGGAATAGGAATAGAGATTTTTGTAAGAGGATTTTTCGGAATCTGAGTAAATACATTTAGAAAGGAACAACTATGGCAACAATCAATTCAGTTGAACAGCTCACCGAGAACAGATTCGTTAATCTGTTCCATGTAAAGGGTGAGAATGATAAGGGGCATAAGTCCAATTATTTTGTGGCATCCAGATGTAAGACAAAAGACGAACTTATGATAAACACAGGGAAAAATGTGGCGGATGGTGTTTCTATCTATGCGCTTTGCGGAGAGAAGCATGACAAGGTGGTTATGGTAAAACAATACCGCTATCCGATAAATACCTATATCTATGAGTTCCCCGCAGGACTCTGTGAGCCAGGAGAGGATTATCACGAAGCTGCGGTTCGCGAGCTTCGCGAGGAGACGGGACTTACATTTCATCCGATTGAGGTGGATCCGATGTATGAGCTTCCGAGATTCTCATCAGTTGGAATGACAGACGAATCAGTGGCTATGGTATTTGGATATGCAGATGGTAAGATAACCGATAAATATCAGGAACTGAGCGAGGAGATTCAGGTTGTAATTGCTGACAGGGATGAAGTCAGACGCATCCTTAAGGAGGAGCATGTTGCAATTCTTGCAGCCTACCAGCTCCAGCACTTTTTACATGATGAGGAACCATTCGCTTTTTTGGAAGAAAAACAGTAATATATTAGCCTTCTCCCCCCCTGGGAGAAGGTGTCAGCGAAGCTGACGGATGAGGGAAAGGTTAAGACAATGATTAAAGACAATTTAGAAGAAGTAGAGAAGAAAATTCAGGCAGCCTGCGACAGAGCGGGACGCGATAGAAGCGAAGTTACCCTTATTGCGGTAAGTAAGACCAAGCCCGTATCTGATATCAGACAGGCGATGGACTGCGGCATTACCGTATTTGGTGAGAATAAGGTTCAGGAGATCAGAGATAAGACGGAGGAGATCAAAGAGCCTCTTCACTGGCATATGATCGGTCATCTTCAGACCAACAAGGTGAAGTATCTTCCGGGAAAAGTGGATATGATCCACTCTGTTGATAAGCTCTCGCTTGCTGAAGAAATTGAGAAGCAGGCTGCAAAACACGACCTTGTCATGGATGTTCTCTGCGAAGTAAATATGGCAGGAGAAGATACAAAGTTCGGCCTTACACCGGAGGAGGCACCGGAGTTTGTAAGAACTATAGCAAAGCTTCCTCATGTCAGAGTTCGCGGACTCATGACTATAGCGCCTTACACAGATGATCCGGAGTCTAACAGACAATATTTCAGGGCACTCAGGGAGATGCTGGAAAAGCTCAAGGCTGAAAATATCGAAGGGACACAGCTTGATACGCTTTCTATGGGGATGACCGGAGATTATGAGATCGCTATAGAAGAGGGAGCAACTTTCGTAAGAGTCGGCACCGGAATATTTGGCGAGCGCGACTACGGTAAGGTGTAACCATCACAGTTTACCAATTTTTCATAATCATTTTATTGATAATCTGCCTACGGAACTTTAGAATAATAATAGGGCGTGAAAAATTGCTCAATTCTATTCCCGGAGTGGTCTGATGTTAAGAACAATGCCTTTAACCAAAAACCTCACACTGGATCAGATAAATCACCTGATAGACACAGGTCATGTTTTTGTGGCGCCTCTTGGCATGAACAGAACCGCTTATATCGTTATCAATCACAAGCCCTTCATGGTGGTGGTAACAGATGTATCGATAAACGGAATCCAGCTTTCGGGCTCCTGGTACAACTGGGATGAACTAGAGAAGATGGGCGGAGTATTCGAATCCGAATTTGAAGCTCTTAAGGCTGTAGCCGGAGGAGCATAAAACAAAACCATTAAAACAGCCGCCGCATATATATGTTATACTTCAGACTCGTTGCAAAAAACGCATAATCGTCTGAAGTATAACATATATATGCGGCGGCTTTTCTATGCTTTAGTATTCATTATGTTCTTGCCTGCTCATGCCTTTATGTGTTTCATGTCTTTGCATGCGTTATGTCTTTGTATAATTTATGCTTTGGCGTGTTTCATGTGGTAGAGGTCGGTGCCGGCGCGGGCAATCAAGGATGGAATCGGGACGGGAGAGGAGTAGTCGTACTCCGCTATGCCTACACATACTGATAAATCATAGGGAGCAGCGGCCTTTTCGTTGAGAATCTTCACGCTTGATCTGATCTTGTCGGAGAGCCAGTTTACTTCACCTTTGTATTCGGTTTCGGCAATGATTATAAATTCGTCCCCGCCATATCTTGAAACAAAGAATCTGTTTCTGTGAGCCTGGCAGGCTTCCTTCATTGCAGTGGAGACTCTGACAAGAGCCTTATCGCCCTCTATATGTCCGTAGTTATCATTTATTTCCCTGAAGTGATCCACGTCAATTATCATAAGATAAAGTGAAAGTCCCGGTGTAGGCGTCTTCATTTTTTTCAGAAGATAACGCTGCATCTGGTGTCTGTTGTTGACCTGAGTAAGGGAATCCATGGAAATCAGATCCTCCAACGAGGTCAGATAAACCTGTAGGATGGAAAGTGTTGCACCAAAACACATGATTGGAATCTCAAGGAATATCAACTGAAGAACCCCGCATACTATGGGAAGGAGCGGGAAAATACCGATTACAAAATAAAGTCCGTGGTCAATATAACGCTCCTGTGTGTAGACTCTGATAAAAGCCTTGATAGACGCATGAACCATGTATCCGATGGGGACAAGTACAAGTACGGCATAAAGAGGACCATACAGAAGTGTACCTGACTCATCAAAGGAAAAGACTATACCGCCAAATGCTCCGAAGAGAATCAGGAGAATAGCCACTATCATGGGAACAGCACTTTTTATGACTCCTTTTCTTGAAAGGATGTCCTTGTTTTGCTGATTCAGTTCGCAGAATATAAACCAGCAGTAGCTGCAGGCAACAATAAATGCATAAGGAATAATGGAAACGATAAACATTGCGCTCTGAGTACTTGGAATGATTCCTTCAAAGAAAAGCGCCCAGACAGCATCTGAGAGAAAATATCCCATCAATACCAGAATCATACGACGCAGAACAATTGTTGAAGTCTGGCGATCAATGCCTTGATTTATCTTTATAAGAATTAGCCCCAAAATGATAGTGCATGCTATATTGGCTTCGGTATAATACAGAGCTTCAGACACGATGAGTCCCCCTGAGTTGTAATGAATTTCGCATCTGCGATATTTCCACCTATTTTATCACTTTTAGAGCCTCTATTTTTCGGCATTTTATAAATTTTATAATTTTTTAATAAATTATACACCGTGTGAAATTACGCTAAATTAAGGGAATCTTTAGCTAATTGTGCTATACTAATACCGATGCTATATTAAATATTTTTTATGGGGGTAAAGCCATGCAGATTTATGTTTCACAGAGCGTAGTTCGAAGTGGCGACGGAACGAGAAACCATCCATTCCGTTTCATTCAGGAGGCTGCCGACATAGCTCGTCCCGGAGACGTAGTAATTGTTGCTCCGGGTATTTACAGAGAATTTGTGCATCCGAAAAACAGCGGAACCAAGGATCAGCCTATAGTTTATTGTACTACCGAGCCTCAGGGGGCTGTGATCACAGGCGCCGAGGAGATAAAGGAATGGGAGCCCTTCAGGGGGGATGTCTGGAAGGTCAGTGTTCCCAATAATATTTTCGGAAATTACAATCCATTCACTACGAAGATAGAGGGTGACTGGTACTTTGCCGACAGGGAGAATCACACAGGAGAAGTTTATTTAAACGGCAAATCCATGTATGAAGAGAATTCCCTTGAGGCGGTTGAAAATCCCGAAGTCAGAAGAAGCTCCTGGGATCCGGAATTTAGCGTTTATACCTGGTTCTCAGCGCAGGAGATGAATGACACCGTTATCTTTGCCAATTTTCATGGAAAAGATCCGAACGAAGAAACTGTCGAGATAAGCGTAAGAAGGAACTGCTTCATGCCGCTTACCGATGGTATAAATTACATCACTGTGTCAGGCTTTGCGATGAGGCAGGCAGCAACGCAGTGGGCACCGCCTACAGCTTATCAGGACGGACTTATAGGACCGCACTGGGCTAAGGGTTGGATCATTGAGGACTGTGAGATCTATGAATCCAAGTGCTCGGGCATTTCTTTGGGTAAATATCTTCAGAGCGGCAATGATAATAAGTGGACAAAGACCTATATTAAGGATGGAACTCAGACAGAGCGCGATGCTGTATGTCAGGCAGTAAATGAGGGCTGGGACAAAGAGCACATTGGCTCTCACATAGTAAGAAGGTGTGAAATCCATGATTGCGGGCAGACCGGAATTGTGGGACATCTCGGAGGCGCCTTCAGCACAATTGAAGATAACCATATTTACAGGATAAATACCAAGCATAATATAGAAGGTGCCGAGATTGGCGGCATCAAGATGCACGCCGCGATCGATACGATTTTCAGAAGAAATCACATCCATCACTGCACCAGAGGAATCTGGCTTGACTGGCAGGCACAGGGAACAAGGGTTACGCAGAACTTTTTCCATGATAATACTCCGCCCGAAGGGTGCGAAATAAAGAGCGGATTGTCTCTGGGAGAGGATTTGTTTGTCGAGGTATCGCACGGACCGACTCTTATTGACCACAATCTTATGCTGTCGGATATTTCCTGCAGATTAAGCACTCAGGGTATCGCACTGGTGCACAATCTTATAAATGGTTCATTTACCTTTGTAGGTGAGGGATGTGACAACGGCGGACTTAAGTTCCAGAGCTGCAGATACACGCCATACCATGTTCCGCACTCCACGAAAATTGCGGGCTTTATGACTATTCTGCACGGCGATGCAAGATTCTATAACAATATCTTCGTTCAGAAGGAGATAAGGCAGGACCTCAGAGATTATGTGCATCAGGCAGGCTTTGAGTCACTGACGCTATACAATTTCATTTGCGGAACCAAGCCCTATGACGGTTATCCCACGAAGGAACAGTATTTTGCCTCGTTAAAACCGATGTCCGGAGACTTCGCTAAGCCCGGCAGCAATGATAAATACTATGATCATCTTCCGGTTTACACCGGTGGAAATGCGTTCTTTAACGGAGCGCAGCCCTGTGACAGCGAGCATTCGCCCTATATTGAGAAAAATCATACCGTTAAGATAATTGTCTCCGAAGAGGACGGACATTTCAGACTTCACACGAACCTCTACGAGTATCTGCCAAGGAGCATGACTCGAATGGTTTCAACAAAGGTTATGGGACAGGCTTTTGAGCCGGAGCAGTTTTTTGAAAATCCGGACGGGACAGAGATTATCTTTGATACGGACTATTTTGGAAGAAAAAGATCAATCCATCCGCTCTGCGGACCTTTTGAAGAAGGTGCTGCGGACAGGTTTACCGTTGCATATCCCACCATGGGCGGACGTGCAATATATTATCACGATAAACACCGCCTTGAAGGAAGAGCGCGTAAGCGTATTTCTCAGAAGGACTTGGAGGATATGGAGCCGGAGCAGAGACCTTTTGGGGAGTTTGAGAACGGCCCCGAGGGTGAAGCAAGCTGGGAAGCCATGGAAAAAGAGGATGAAGTGGCAAGAATTCAGGCTGATATTACGATGACCGGCTGTGAAAATGTTACCTTCCCCTACAATGGAACGTTGTTCCAGGTTCAGGATATTTTTGTAAGAGGCAACACGGCGTGGCTTCGCGATCTTAAAACGCAGAGGCTTGTTGAGGTTGACTGCGAATACGGAATCTATTCGGAGAAGAAAAAATGGAGTGTCAGCTCATTGCAGTCTGTAGATGCCGGTTCTGATGCCAATATGAGCGGTCTTGTTCAGACAGTGGGAACACTTTTGTGCGTACTCAGTAAGAGTATGGCTCATGATCCCGCAGATGCCTGCAAGACTATAAGTGAGAGAGTAAATAAGGCTCTCGAGCCACGCATAACTATGAGACTCACACCTAAATATTTAAAATTTATACAGGAGAAAAAATTTATCTCATTAGAGGATGTTATTTACAGAGTAAAGACATCACCTATTGAGCCTGTCACAGAGACTGTTGAGAATCTGTGATACAGATAACTATTAACAATGGAAAGACATACAAATTGGTACAAACTTGATAATGCTGCAAAGATCATTCCTTCAACAGTTAGCGGGGCAAATACGAGAGTTTTTCGTATTTCCTGCGAACTGTTTGAGGAGATTGATCCGGTCATATTACAAAGGGCGCTTGATGAGTCCATCGTCGAATACCCTTTTTTCAATTGCATTTTAAGGAGAGGCCTTTTCTGGTATTATCTTGAGGATTCAAACCTTTCCTGCGAGGTGGAGGAAGAGCATCTGCCGCCCTGCAGTGCGCTGTATCTTCCCGGTAAAAAGAGTCTTTTATACAGAGTGTTTTATTATAAAAGACGTATAAGCATAGAGATGTTCCATGTGCTGGCTGACGGAACGGGTGCGTTCATGTTCTTTAGGCGTATGGTGACGAGATATCTCGAGATTGCTCATGATTTTCATGTGGATGACGATTTCTTCGCAGCGGAAATTTCATCTCTTCAGGAGAAAAATAACGATGCCTTCAGGCATTTTTATCAGAACCAGAAAGGCTTAAAGCAACTAAAGAGCCTTTCTTCAAACAATGCTTATCAGCTTCACGGAGAAGTTGACAGTAACAATGAGTCACATATTGTTGAAGCCTGTGTTTCGGCTAAGGCTTTCAAAAAGCTTGCAGAGAAGTATGGCTCAACAGTTGGAGTTCTTTCGACTGCGGTTTATATCGCAGCCATAATAGATACGATGTCGACTGCACAGAAGAAAAAGCCGATTGTTGTAAGTGTGCCCGTTAATCTGAGGCAGTATTTTCAATCTTACACAGCGAGAAATTTCTTTGGGGTAATAAGCATAAAATATGATCCCATGGATTTTGACAATACGCTGCAGAGCATTATAGATGTGGTGAATGCAGCTTTTAAGAAGCAGCTTGAGCCTTCAAGAATTAATGAGACCATGAATTCTTATGCGGCGCTTGAGCATAATATAGCGATAAAGGTTGTGCCGCTTTTCATAAAGGATTATGTCGTAGGACAGTTTGATGCTGCTGCCAAGAAAGGTGTGACGACTTCGATTTCAAATATGGGTGTTATAAAAATGCCCGCTGAGGTGACTCCTTTCATAGAGAGATTTGCAGCGTTTATGACTGCTTCCAAGGAGCAGATAACCATATGCAGCTTCAGGGATAAGATGGTGTTCGGAGAGTGTTCGGCCTTCACCAATCATCCCACGATGCTGAACCTTTGCAGAAGGCTGACTGCTGAGGGAATCGGTGTTGAGATAAGCACCAATGATTATGATGTTCCAATTATTAAGGAAAAGAAGACAAGGGAGAGTAAGTAAATGCATTATTGCCCGAAATGTAAAATTGTAATAAGAGGGAACAAGACCTGCTGTCCTTTGTGTGAAGGAAAAATTCTCGGCAGGAGCGACGTTCTTAGAACCGGTATAGATGAGAGGATGTATGATATTGATGATTTTTCGGAGGAGCCGGATGAGCCCTACCCGACGCTTCCCGAGAGAAAAATCAACGGCGTGACTTTTGTGAAAATATGCACCTTTTTACTGGCAATCATTATAGTGCTCGGAATTACACTTAAGTATCTCTTCGGAGATATGGTGACCTGGGTTGGAATGGTTATTCTCGGAAGTGTTGTGTTATGGCTGGATATACTGGCCATCATGCGCTATCGCTATAACATATTAAAAGTTCTTGCAGTTGAGGTACTTGTCGCGATAATTGTCGACTATTACATTGACAAGGTTACAGGCTTTCACGGATGGAGTGTTATTTGGATGATTCCTTTTTGCCTGGTGGGGCATTCGATCGCGAGCTGGATTATCGCTAAATTTATGAAGCTTCGTATAGAGGAGTACATCATATATATTGTATTTGATGCTGTGCTCGCCTTTTCCCAGGCCTATTTCATCTGGAGCGGTGAAAACACATATCCTTACGCAGCGGTGTTTGTCATGGCAGCTTTCGCGATTGCTGTCGCCGCATTGTTACTGTTCCGCTTTAGAGAGCTTAGCAGTGCAACGCAGAGGATGTTTAACGTGTAAACCTTCTATGTGGCGAGAAGCCACAACGAGAAAATGCTTACGTTTTCGAGTCTGGCTCTGAAGAATTACTTACAAGAGATGATGGATCATGGACTACAAAGAAAAACGCAAAATCAGAAAGCAAAAACTAGAGCAGCAGTTTGGCGACTTCGTGGAGAATTCCATCGGGAAAAGAATAGTTGATAAAGACCTTATTGCCCCTGAACTCCCCGATAAGCCTGAAAAGAAGAAGTGGTACCGCGTTATAATTCCCATGGGGCTAAGTGGTGATGGCTCTGAATATCATGTTTATGTAAAGATTGCAGATCCCAAAAAGCTCTGCATCTTTTTTTCAGGCGGAGGTGTGGCGTACAACGAGTACACTGCTGCAAGGCCTATTACCGGTGGAAAGGTTGCTGCGGATCTTCCCAATTACTATTGGAATAATCTGCGCCCTTTTACTCAGATAATGAACATCGATATGGGGATCATGAACCTCAAGGATAAGGCAAACCCTTTCAAGGACTGGTCTATAATTGATATTCCTTATGCCACCGGCGATTTTCACGTAGGAAACAACGATTTTCCCTATGAAGGTGAGGATGGAGAGAAGCATGTTCTGCATTTTCACGGATATATCAATTTCCTTGAAGCGATGGGGGTATCCAGAAATTTGTTCGGAAACCCGAAAAGACTTCTGATAGCTGGTAACAGCGCAGGCGCTTTTGCGGTTCCGGCACTTACTGATGAGATACTCAGAGTGTGGTATCCTGAGGTGAAAGATGTGACGCTTTTATCGGACAGTGCGCTTCTTCTTTACAATAAGTGGGAGTATACCGCACGGGAAGTTTGGAAAGCTCCGGAGCCGATATGTGATGCCATTAAGTCAGACAACATCACGCTTAGCTGGTATAGACGATTATTTAAAAAATATGGTAACAGACTTAGATATCTTTACTCCAGTTCCACCAGGGATTATGTGCTTAGTGCCTACTATAATGATGTTACCAACAAAACCTACAAGACGGATGCGGATGTTCAGGATGCGTACTATAATCAGCTTAAGGAAATGGTAAAGGAGTTAAAGGATCTTACTCCGAAGTTCGGTATGTTTATAAATGACTGGACGTTGCCTATTGTCACAAAAGGCGGAACTGTTCATACAGCAGTGCGGGAACCGTATTTTACCCTTTTTTCGCAAAACGATGTGACAATGGCGCGATGGCTTCACGATGCCGTAAACGGGAATGTTTATGATGTCGGGATGGAGCTACTGAAATGATGTCATAACTATATAGCCTTCCCCCTTTGGGGCGCACGACGTCCGGGGGACGTCGGCTTTGCGCTGACCGGAGCGGAGCGTAGACAAGGTGGCACGAAGTGCTGGATGAGGGGAAAACAATATACTAAATTTTTTCAATGTTTATGCCGAAATAAAGTATGAAAAAAAAAGCAGGGGATTTATGCGCATGCAAAAACGTAGGGGGAAAATCAGGAAAACAATAAGAAATACTATCCTTACGTTATCCTGCATCACCTTTCTGGTGGTGACAGGTATTTTTGCTGTAGAGATTTATCAGGAGCAAAAGAGCAGCGCCAACATGAGAAAAGTTCAGGCAATGGCAGCTGTTACGGTTGGCGAATCCGGCACCGTAAAGAAGGCTATAAGTGATGATCCTAATGATCCAAAGAACAATCTCGCAGCTCTGAAAATAGAGTACCTGTATAAGAAGAACAAGGATCTGACCGGCTGGCTTCGAATCAACAATTCGGATATTGATTATCCGATAATGTACAGGGAAGGGGATAATGACTATTATCTTCAGCACGATTTTTTCGGAAATGATGACAGAAACGGCCTATTGGTTTTAGATAAAAGATGCAGTTTTGATTTGTCTGATAATCACCTTCTGATACACGGACATAACATGAAGTCCGGAGCATTGTTCGGAACTCTGAAGTATTATAAAGAAGATGAGTATCTTAGAAAGCACCAGGCAGTTGAGCTTGACACACCGACAGAACAGCGATTTTATGAGATAATAGCAGTGGTTGATACCACAGCAAACGGTGAGAAGGATGGCTTTAACTACGCAGATTATATCAATATAAATGATAAGCAGACTTTTGATACCTACATTGCATATCTTAAAGCAAAGTCACTTCACAAGATAGCAGCGACAGCTTCCTACGGTGACCAGCTGCTTACACTTTCAACCTGTGACTATACAATGAAGAACGGAAGATTACTTGTTGTTGCGAAACGAGTAGGATGATAAATTGCTAAATGACAGAGATGAATTTTGAGTCTAAACACCGGAAGGGGAATTTGACATGAAAAAAATACGAGTACTTACAATAATTCCAATTTGTCTTATGCTTATGCTTACGCCTGTATCTGGAATCCGCGCAGGTGCTGTAACGGTTGATATTAAGGACAATTACGATGCCGGACTTTTAGGCGAAGAGAGGGATGGTAACGGTAAAGATGAAGATGAGGATGCTGCAAGCACCGCGAGCTCAAGTACTGCAACAAACAGTGCATCCAAGGCTTCCTCAGCAGCAAGTAATACGGCTTCATCAACTGCTCCGGCAGCAACCACGCCGACAACTACTACGCCGGCAGCAACAGATGTCGCTGCTAACACTGCTTCTACAGCAGCAACCACCACAACAACAGATCTTCCCAAAACAGGTGATGATAACCGCATAATGATTACCTTCATTGCAATGCTTGCCAGCTTTTCCGTATTCCTGACAGCACTGCTTACAGGGAAACATCTTAAGGCATGATGATGCTCATATTGTTGATAAGCTTAGGTCCGTACATATTGTTCGGGCCTTTTTATTTTTGGTCTAAAATTTTTAAATTTCCTCTAAAGTTATAATGTTTTTAGCCGATATATAAGATAGCAAGGGATATGCCGAATATCAAAGGATTGATAATCTTTGGTATTCGGCCGTTTTTGTGTTCAAGGAGTGATGCTTTACCCATAAATGATGAAGAATGGGGATTTATGGGTGTGCCTGGTTAGAGAGGTTACCAAGATTATTTCAATATAGGAAAAATATTGGTATAGCGGAAGGAATTATTTGCCAAGATATTTGATAAATTAAAAATATCTTGGTAAAAAAGCTAGGACTATTTACCAAGAAATTGCTAATAGTAGAATAATCTTGGTAAAGAGAAACGAATTTCCTACCCGGATTTTCAGGAAAAGAACGTTATCTGGGTAAGAGAGGAAGCAAGAACGGGAAATAGTCAGTTAAAAAGAACATAGTTTGCCTTGAAAAAGAGCAAAATGCTTATCTTGAATGAGTTCAAAAACAGAAATTCAAGGCAAAATGGGGGATATCTGGGACAACTGTAATCGTACAACTGCGATTAATAAAAGGAGGGATTGTCTATGATGGAACTCACCGGAATTAAAGAGCAAAACGGTATCTATACATATAGTTATAACGTTACACCGGATAAAGTATCATCAAACGCTAATTCTGCACAGATAGAAACCAATAAAATACAGCAATCAAAGCAAACATCACAGATAAATACAGCCAACACCCAAAGCTTTGAAGACTGCTACAACAATGCGGCCGATACAATTCAGAAAACCTCAAAGTCAGATTACTCAAAGGCAGAGTGGGATGCGCAGAGAACAAAGAATACTGCAATAGGAAAACTTCAAAAGCTGGATGCGGATGTTGCTGCGCTTGAGAGAGTTGCGCCTAATGCACCGCAGGAAGTCAAAAGTGCGTGGATTGATGCTTCCAGGGAGACAGGTTTTAATGGCATGGGATACGGGGAAAGCGGTGCAACAAAGCTCTTTGCGGAAGTATCGGCCAGTGCAAGAATGACAGACAATAGTATTGCAGGAGTCCAGGATCTTTTTGGCGGGACTGTGGATTCAGCAATAGATGCTGTGTCAGCGGCCAGATATGACACCATAAACAACAGTGCAAACGGAAATAGTAAGGAACTGGAATTCTACGACAATCTCTTGGGGAAACTGAACGGCCTCAAGGATGGAAGCTATACGCCGTCAGATGTCAGTACTTTTGAGAAAATGAATAAGAATAATATTGATGTATATCCGGGAGAAGAATCAAAAGCAGTAGAAAAACTGGAACTTCCGGATAATTACGGCCAGGGTTATTTCTTCCATAGGGCGGCAGCGTATGATGCGGAAGGAAATAGCTTTGAACTTAGTGCTAAGTATCCCGCCGACTATGATAAAACAAATCCGTCGGTTGAAGTCTATGTGAAACAAGGTGATCAGGAAGGCTTATACAAAGTTGAGGTGAATAAGGTAAATCCTGAAACTGCCGGACAAGCAGAACTTTATGGCTTGTTTGCTTATATTGAGGATGACAAAAATGTTCCAAGGAATATAGACCCTGACTCATCAGACCTCTATTATTCAGAACTAGATAAAAAACTGGAGAAGCTTAAGAGTGATAATTTTACGCAGATAGACACTCAGGAAATGGTAAACACCTTCAAGAGTATGGATACACTTTCCTATTGGGATAAGATAGATCTTAGAAAAAGTCTGATGGAGATAATGTAAATATGATGTTAAAAGGCGGTGTGCGATTGCATACCGCCTTTTGAATTATTGTAAATAATATAGCTTTGATTTAAACTTAAACGAGGAAACTCAACTAATTCAGTAAATAATGATTTTATTCATTTAGGTCAATAGGGGGAAACCAAATGAGAAGTAAACCATTATCTCTATTACTTATGTCTACGATAGTATGCTGCCTATTTTCCGGATGTGGCAAAAAGGGAAATGATGCTGCAACAGCTCCTGAAAATAATGGTACGACTGAAGCAGCCCAGAACAGCACGTCCGATTCTGCCGGGGATAAATCTGCAGAAAAATCTGATGAAAACACCAAATCTGATGATGAGACAGAAGATAAAACTGGTGAGGAAGAAGCTTCCGAAGACGCAGCAGAAAACTCTGAATCTGCTTCTCCTTATGATGGAGTACCACCGCTTGTTCTGCACAAGACAAGTAAATATGAATGGAATGAGGATAATAAGCCTTATCTCAAACATTACTACAGTTATCTTTCTCTTGGCAAAGAATATGCTGCTTCACACAGCGAGCTTGCGAAGAATATAAATGATGCCAGAGATGATATTGAAGCACACGAGTATGACTATTATACGTTATCCATGGAAGAGGCGAAGGAATATGATGATCTTACCTTCGAGTGCAGCTGGTATACGTATCTTAGGAGGGCTGACAGCAAGTACATCAGCTTTGTCAATGAATGTGAAAATGCGGGAACCTTCGACTTTAATGTCCTGTCATATATAGCGCATTCATATTATGTGGATAGCGGAAAAGAGATTAAGCTGACAGACATCGTTGCTGATGAGGATGCTTTTTATGACCTTCTGGCAGAGAAAGTAAAGAAAAATGTTGACGAAACACTGACGGACTATATGGGAGAGCCGTCGAACCTTGACAAGGAAGGCATTAAAAAAAGTATAAAGACCTGTATGCAAGGCACAGGGTGCGCATGGACTCTGGATCCTCAGGGGGTAACCTTTTGGTTTGATTCAAATGTATTTTCGCCATTTTCAACGTCAAACACTGTATTCTTCTCAGAAGATAAAGATGGGAAGATTTTTAAGGAGGAGTTTGCAAAAGATATCCCGGATGAATGGATAATGATGATGCCGGGAGGAGACAATACGTACTTTGATGAGGATGATGACGGAGAAGAGAATACTGTACTTTCTTCGGAAATAACTGAGTATGATCCGGATTTTGATGACTACTATGTTTCAGGTTTTATGATCAGCTATGAAAATGACTACAAAAAGTACAAGGGGGAAGAGGCTAGCTCCTACTTCATTTTCCTTATGCATAAAGATCATAAAAATCTTATTCTTGAATCACACTATGAGTATGATTATGCACTTATCAGTGCTTATCCGCTTGTTAATGGCAAAATAAAACAGGGCGACACAATGCTTGCTGGACTCGAATATGCCTGGGATGAGGCAGACGAAGATGAAGACGCTGCTCCTTTTTATATGCCGGTAGGAACGGAAGATATCAGGGTGCTTATTGATGAAGGCGGTGAGGAGCATGATGTAAAGGCTGATACAATAAGCGTCTCCATGGATGGAGAACTTTATAAAAAAGGTGATGAAAATGCGTTTGATGGCCCCAAATCAGAAGAAGACCTTTTCACCTTCATGGAGGGGGAGTGGAGTCTTGTAAATCCGGTGACACTTAAAGATTATGGTCATATGGAAATCAAAAACGATGGCTCTTTTACATATGGATATACAGGCTCTGACGAGACCTGTACAGGTGAGTTTACACCAGATCACCAGTATCCCGGAGAGAAAAATGTACCCTTATCATTTTCTGTAAATGTGTCAGGGATAGATAAGATGACCTTTGCAGACAATGGATATTATGTGCCTGATGACGGCAAGGATACATCAAATGTGAAACTGTATTATGGCAGCTGCGACAAAGAAGACTTCATTTACATGGAGGAGACAGGTAACGGCGATTCCTTCATGGGAAGCGTTCTTTTCCAGGATCAAAGTAGTGTGGACGGGTCATTTTCACTTTCATCAAATTCTTATCTGATGCATAGAAAGAACAGCGAAACGATAGAGGCATCCGCAAACACAGGAAGCTTTTATGCATGGGTATGGAAAGCTGACGATAAAGGGCTCTGGGCACAGGAAATGAAACCCCTTACCTGGGACGGAGAGAATGAGTACACATTAAATCGCTTTACGGCAGCAGCTTTTGAACCGAAACAGATGAGCGCCGAATACTATAAATATTCAGATGGAATAGATAAGAAGCTGCTCTTAAACGGACAGCGACTGGAAATGGAATATCCAAGATACATGTGCAAACTGAGTATCGGATCGGATGGAAGCATAAAAGATATTGAAGAGGTTGACAGTGCATTTTACGGAATGTATGACCTTGGGGATTTGGATCCGGAGATTTCTTATGATGGTCTGAAGTTCAATTATAATGGCGCTACCTTTGATTTGGAAGGAAAGGGCGCGGGAAATGCAATTCTTGATGTTTATCATGCATATGGAAAAGAGATCGTGGAGTGTCATGTAAATCCACATACAAGTTTATATTACATTTTTGATAAGTTCCGCGGAGAATTCTGCGAGGAACCCATAGACGGGACGAATCTTATCTGGCTGGATGATGACTTCACAACTGCAATTTATGCGCAGAAGAATGAAGTGAGAGACCTGTGCGGTGATTTTATGTTTGCTGTAGATGGTGAAGAAATTTCAGATCTTGAATTTACCGATGGCGGAAAGAGGGTAAAATGCTCTTACTATGTAAATGGCTATAGCGATGTCGAGGAAGAGACATTTGAAATGCCCGAGCGCCGAGACGCTGCAATGAATGCATATTGTAATTATGTGGATTCCGGAAGAGCAGGTGACTACAGAAAGTTTATGGAATATGCACCTGAAGATGCCGTATTCCTTGCTGTTACAGATCCGCAGGCTTGGGCAAGAGACCTCTTTTTCCTATCAGACATGCTTGAAGAGACAGCTGTAAACTATGTAATGGTTGTCTCTCTGCACGACAACTCGGTCGTTGATGTATATAAGGACGGCGAAACATGTACTGCTACCGAGTATCTTGATAAAGGAAAGAGCAGCATGTACAAGATGACGGTTTCTGAGACTATGCCTTTATATACCATTAAGGTAACAACAGACGAAGATGGAAAAGAGACCACTACAGAGTGGCCGGTAACGGAATTCAGTGGTGAAACCTACCAGCATTGCAGCTTTATTACAGGGAGATAATTATGAAAAAGAACACTTTAAGAACACTTTTATCGGTATCTATAATGACTGTTATGGCGCTGAACATTGCAGCCTGCGGAGAAAGTAATGAAAACGGAAGTAGTGAAGAGACAGCTACATCGGAAAGTGCGGCTGCTGAGGTGAATGTTGAAGCAGAAAGCACAGCAGCTGAAGAGACTGCTGCTATAGATAATACGGCAACTGATCAAAAAACTGATCTGGACGATTCACAAGTAGATGATCAGGTTGACTCAAATTCTGAGGAAAATGCAGAGGAAGTAATTACCGCGGTGGAAGATGCCTCAAAAGAAGCATCAGAAGAGGATAAGGAAACAGAATCGGGACAAGTGAACCATTTATCAGAAAGTGAATGCTCAGAGAAAATTGATCAGCTTCTGGCAACTAATCCTGTGACTCCTGACAACATAGGTGTACTTAAAGAAATGGCAGAATGCGTGACCTTTGGCCGAGTTATTGATGATGATGGAGTTATCTTTTCAGAGATGGATAACAGGAATAAGGCATCACTTCGATTCCAGATTCTAGATAGCATTCTTTGGCTACAGAAATCTGTTCATGAGGATATAGCAACTACAGTAAATGATGAGACAGCGATTCCATTAGAGGATGCAGAGAGGATTTTCAAGGACTTTTACGGAGAAGAGAATTTTACTCCGTACGAATACGAAAGGGTAGAAGACGGATATGTTTATCCTTTGATGGCTGACGGTGAAGCCTGGCAACGGGTTGAGCATATGCAATTTTTTGAGGATGATGACTACATTCTCTTTACGGGGCCGGGATTCTATGAAAGTAACGGCGGAGATGAGGAGTTCTTGGGATACGCAGATATTCTCTTTTCTAAGAATCCTGACAGCAAATATGGAGCAACGCTTCTTTATGGAAGATACCGTGATGAGAAAATAAACATATCTTCCGTAGAAACTTCGTCTGAGCTTTCTGCGTCCGGTGGGAAGACTTATTCAGGAGATAATTTGATTGATGGGGATTATACCACTGTATGGGCTGAAGGTGTTTCGGGAACAGGTGTAGGCGAGACTATCACACTTCATTTGGACAAAAAACAGCTTGTATATGGAGTAGTGATCTGTAACGGCTATACTGCAAGCTATGAACAGTTTGAAAATAATGGAGTGCTATCAGAGGCAAGTGCTGATTTTGGAGAGGGAAATACCGTAAAAGGCGAAGTTATAAGCTGTAATTATGAGGGATACACAGCGGAAAATCTGGTAGATTTAAACCGGACAAAGCTTGAATTGGAAGAGCCCGTGATGACGGATACAATCGTTATTACGATAACCGGGGCAACTTCCGGAGCAAAATATGATGATACCTGCGTAAGCGAGGTGATGGCATACTGAAAAGCAGAACACGGGAGTCGAACCCGCCTCTTCAGCTTGGGAAGCTGACATACTACCGATGTACTAGTCCTGCAAACAACTATTTAATAATAAACAATTTGTGCTATAATTTCAAGTGGTTGAAAATAGTTTCGTTTCAGATTGGAGGAGAATATGGTAGTAGATAAGAGTAAGGCTCTCGAGAAGAGCAAGGGGTTTGCTAACGAGTTTCGTGAGTTCATCATGCGCGGCAATGTCATGGATCTGGCTGTCGGTGTTATCATCGGTGGAGCTTTCCAGAGCATTATCAATTCACTTGTAAATGACATCATAATGCCTGTTATCAGTGTTCTCACAGGTGGTATCGATTTTTCAAACTGGTTCGTTTCACTTGATGGCTCCAAGTACAGCAATCTTGCTGCAGCACAGGAAGCAGGAGCAGCTACACTTAACTATGGTGTATTCATTACAGCGGTTATCAACTTCCTGCTTATGGCACTTGTTATTTTCTGCATAGTAAAATCTCTTAACAAGGTCAGTGAAAAAGTGAAGAAGGAACAAGAGGAGGAAGCTCCTACAACAAAGATTTGTCCTCACTGCAAGAGCGAGATCAATATCGAGGCTACAAAGTGCCCTTGCTGTACATCTGATTTATAATTTCTGATAAAAAAGCGGATCGCCAATGACTAATTGACGATCCGTTTTTATATGCTCATTATGTGTTACACGCTTTATGCAAGCTCCGCAATATCAAGAAGAAGTCTTTCTGTATCATCCCATCCAAGACAGGGATCCGTAATGGATTTTCCGTAGATACCTTCACCTATCTTCTGGCAGCCTTCCTCAATATAACTTTCAATCATTACGCCCTTTACAAGCTCACTGATGTTTTTGTTCTGATTTCTGGAATGTAAAACTTCTTTTACAATACGTACCTGTTCCTGATATTTCTTGCCTGAATTGTTATGGTTGGCATCGATGATGGCAGCAGGATTTTTTATGTCTCTCTCGGAATATAGATAAGCAAGAAGACTGAGGTCCTCATAGTGGTAGTTGGGCTGGGACTGTCCGTGCTTATTCTGAGAACCGCGAAGAACGCAGTGGGAGAGCGGATTTCCGCTGGTTTTTACCTCATAGCCTCTGTATACAAAGGAATGGGGAAGCTGAGCGGCGTAAACTGAATTGAGCATTACGCTTAAGGTACCGCTGGTAGGATTCTTCATTCCTGCAGGAACTCCAAAGCCGCTGGCAACCATTCTGTGCTCCTGATCCTCTACAGAGCGTGCTCCGATGGCAACATATGAAAGAATATCCTCAACATATCCCCAGTTCTCGGGATAAAGCATCTCATCGGCAGCGGTGAGTCCTGACTCCTCTATGGCACGAATCTGCATGTGACGCATTGCTACAAGACCGGCTCTGAAATCTGTCTTACCTTCGGGATCCGGCTGAGAAGTAATTCCCTTATATCCTTCACCTGTTGTACGAGGTTTATTTGTATATACTCTGGGAACGATTATCAGCTTATCCTTAACCTTATCATTTACTTTTGCAAGTCTTGATACGTAATCGCAAACCGCATCCTCATTATCTGCAGAGCAGGGGCCTACGATGACAAGAAATTTATCACTGTTTCCTGTGAGAACATCAGCAATTTCCTTATCTCTTTTCTTTTTTAATTCAATTAAGTCCTTTGAAAGCGGGAACTCATCCCTGATTTCCTCAGGAGACGGAAGCTGCTGTATATATTGAAATGACATTTGAAAATACCTCCGATAAAATTCTCTAACGTGTTCCACTATAACACGTTAAAGTAAGAAAGTAAACGCCAATAATTTTAAATATAAAAAAAGTGTAAAGAATATCGGTAAAATCCGCAACTTTGTTTCCAAAACTTTAATAATTAATAATCGTTTATTTGATAATTTTCCACATAATTTATGATACACTTTTTATATGGAAAAATGAAATTATGTTTTATAAAAAGCAAGCTGTTATTGACACCGGTTCGGGTGACGGTATAGTCCCTGGCCACAACAATAATTTATGAGGGTATGACTATGTGGAAAAAGATGTCTATTATGGCAAAGATGCTGATTGGTATTATTCCTATCGTTGCTATAGCAATGATTCTGATGACCTATATCAGTGTCTCAACCAGCCGCAGTCTGATCCAGGAGCAGACGACTGAAAGAAATGAGGCAATAACCGAAGGTAATATCAATAAGGTCGACAGCTATTTGGATGCGATAAGAACCACGGCTGTAGGACTTGCGGAAACTGTTGGCGCAACCTACAGAAGTGCGACAATGGAAGATTTTAAAGATGCTTTCACCAATGTCCAGATGAACAATGAACTCATATCCGGATGCGGAATCTGGTTTGAGCCCTTTGCTTATCAAGGCGATCAGGAGTACATGGGACCTTATTGGTATAAGGATGGTTCTTCTGTAGTAGAGACTTGGGATTACAGTAATGCTGAGTATGATTATCACAATCAGGAATATTATATTAATGCCAAGGCTTTGTCGAAGGGAACTGCGAAGATAACAGATCCTTACTATGATCCGACATCGGGAACTGTTATGTCGACCTGTTCGGCACCTATTTACAATAACAAAGGTGAGTATATCGGCTGTGTTACTGTAGATGTTGTGCTTGATTCGATTGCTAATATTGCCGGTGCAATCACAGTAGGCAAAACCGGATCAGCTATGATGGTAACCTCTGATGGAACTTATCTCTATACCGCAGATAATCAGAAGGTTCAGGATGGCGCAAAGATAACAGATGAAGATAACGCTTCGCTTGTAGTTGCCGCATCTCAGGTACTTGCCAATGAGACAGGTATGGCAAGATTTGAGGAGAACGGAAAATATATTATTGTTAACTACGGAACGGTTCCGGAGGTTAACTGGAAGCTTATGATTCGCATGAATCAGGATGAGCTTGAAGAAGACGTAAATCAGATGACTTATATGATGGTGGGGATTTTGATAGCTGCCCTTGTTATAAGTTCACTGGTAGTAATACTCCTTGTAAGTTCTATTGCAAGAAATATCGCAAGCGTTAAAAAATTTGCAGGATCCCTTGCAAGCGGCGACTTTACCGTATCAAAGCTTCATGCTAAGAACCAGGATGAGCTTGGACTTATGAGTGATTCCTTAAATAACATGTATGAGTCCAACAGAAGCGTAATCAGCCAGATATCCGATGAATCGGAACAGATAAGCTCGGCAAGTGCTTCACTGTCATCGATGGCAAACGAGCTTACCAGCCAGTTTGAGAAGATTCAGAGCAACATGTCCGGTGTAAACGATGCGATGATGTCATCCGGAGCAGCTACAGAGGAAGTAAGTGCATCCGTAGAGGAAGTTAATACTTCGGTTCAGAGCCTTGCAGATGTGAGTGAGGAGAGCCTTGCTGCTACCAAGGATATCATGATTCGCGCACATGAGATCGAGCAGAACAGCCAGAAGGCATACGATAATGCAATAAATATCGCGCAGGAGAGAAGTCAGGAGCTTTCGGATGCATCCGAGAAGGCTAAGGTTGTTGAAGAGATCAGCAACATGGCACAGTCTATTGCAGAGATAGCCGATCAGATCAACCTCCTTTCACTGAATGCTTCAATTGAGGCTGCAAGAGCAGGAGAGCATGGTAAGGGCTTCGCGGTTGTTGCTTCCGAGATCAATAAGCTTGCAACGGATACCGCCGAGGCAGTTCAGCAGATCCAGACCACTATCGACGGCGTTCAGGATGCTTTCCAGACACTTACCGAGAGTTCACAGGCACTGCTTGATTTTGTAAATAATACTGCTGCACCTGACTATGAGAACTTCGTGCATGTAGCCCGTCAGTATGGTGATGATGCTCAGCAGTTCGGCTCACAGTCCGATCAGATAGCTCAGATGGTAGAGAATATCAGAAATGCAATGAATGAGGTTAATAATGCGATTCAGAATATCGCAGAATCAACTCAGGAAACAGCATCCCATAGCTCTGATATTACCGATTCCATCAATACTGCTGCTGATGTAGTTGAAAACGTCGGTGATATGTCCAGCAAACAGGAAGACATTGCTGTTACTCTTGACGGAATTGTAAAGAACTTCAAACTCAGGTAAGGGCATATATCTCATAATTGCAAATTGTGATACAATTAAAGCTGTTCAGGATGAAAATTTTGACATTTTCTCCTGAATAGCTTTAATAATTTGGGGGATATATGAGTCAGAGACCACTTCGTGAATCAAATATAGAGCTTCTGAGAATATTGTCAGCCTGTGGGGTAATAATGCTGCATTATAACAGTGTGAAAAACGGAGGCTTTGCAGGAGCTGCTGATGGCAGCATAAATCAGTTTATTCTTGTTTTACTCGAGACCTTCAGCATTTGTGCTGTAAATGTATTTGTTCTGATCACCGGTTATTTCATGTGTAAAGTTAATAAGCGTGATGGCCTTAAACCTCTTAGCCTTGTAATGCAGGTGATTGTTTTTGCGCTGATTACTGTTTTGGCAAAGCGGATCTTTTTACATCAAAGCTCTTCAATTGACGACTTGTTTGAATATATTTTTTCAGGCAACTGGTTTGTGTATGTGTTCGTGGCGCTCTATTTTATTTCGCCGTTCATCAATATTGCCTGGGAGAAACTTGATGTTTCCGGAAGAAAGCTTCTTATCGGAATATCATTTGTTTTGTTTTCGGTTTATCCAACAGTGATTGATATTTTAAAATACTGGTCAGGCAGACAGCTTGCCGGAAGCAGTACTATTGGAATTGATGGAGCTCAGGCAGGATATACAATTGTAAACTTTGCGCTTGTCTATCTGATTGGAGCTGGAATTCGGGATATGGATGAAAAGCATGTTCCGACGGTTGGACATCTGTTATTCTGGTATATTCTGAGTATCCTGGTGACGGTAGCCTGGAGCTATGCTGATGGAATAAGGGCAGGAAAGAACATCTATGATACGATAGCCTGGAACTATAACAATCCGCTTATTATTTCCCAGGCAGCGCTTTTATTCATGATGTTCAGAAAAATAAAGATAACGAACAATCGTATAATAAATGCCATAGCCGGAGGAACCTTTACTGTCTATATTTTAAATCTCAGACTTGTAGGCTTTTTGGATGCTAAGAGATTTGCGGGAGGTGACACCCCGCTGCTCATACTTCATATTATAGGCAGTATCATAGGCATATATGTATTTAGTTATATATGTTATGTCCTTTATTTGTTTATAAAGCGTCCGATATATAAGATGATATCTGAAAAATGGTATCGAAACAGACGTTTTACAGTATAGCAAATGAATTTAAAATAATGATAATATGGCTTCAATCAGCCATTTGGGGAGGATACTATGAGCGATTTATTTAAAGATAAAAACGGATTAACAGAAGAGGAATATTTAAAGGATTACAATCCGGACAAGTGGAAAAAACCATCTGTTACGTCTGATATTTGTATAATAACAAATGATCCTGATAATAGAAAACTGCTTCTTGTAAAGAGGGGAAACCATCCATGCATAGGCATGTGGGCACTTCCGGGAGGATTTACCCAGGCCGGGGAGAGTATAGAAGAAACGGCTTCGAGAGAACTTGAGGAAGAAACTGCTGTAAAAATGGCTCCAAGCGACCTTGAGCTTGTCGGAGTCTACAGTAAGCCCGGGAGAGACCCCAGGGATTGGACAATTTCTATTGCGTTTCTTGCAGAGGTTGATGAAAATAAGGTAAAGCCTATAGCGGGTGACGATGCTGATGCCACCGGATGGTATAAGATTGAGGATACTGCGGAAGGAGTAAAGCTTTCCTGCGGTGATAATGTTTTTTATTCAAAGGACCTTGCATTCGATCACGAAGAGATCCTTCGTGATGCTTTAAAACTTATCAGGGGTATAGGATGACGAAAAACAAAATAGCCGTCACTGTGATAAGGCTTACAGTGACGGTATTGTTTACATGTGCGATCTGTGCATGCGCAAATAGTGAGGAAAACGAAGATCCTCCGGAACTCTTTGAGAAGATACCGGAGGGTGAGCATCCTTCTGAGCTCGCAAGAGCAATAACTCAAGTGGATGAGGATACCAAGCCTGCGCTTTCTGAAAGTAAAACAGATGATATTTCTGCAAGTGATGATGCTCAGGAAGAAACCGGTGAAGCAAACGGCGAAGAAATCGATATTGAAGAATTACAACCGATTGATATCAAAGAACTTGAGGTGAGCGAAGCAATTGTTATTGATGATGCTGATGAGGACCTTATAACCGCTGCAGATGGGACAGAAACAGACTATGAATCGATATCGGACGATACGGAATTGCCGAGCTTTTATACTTCCGATAAAACTGATAACAGGGATTATATAACAGCTGTAAGGAATCAGGGTGATACTGCACTTTGTTGGAATTTTGCGGCGCTCGGGGCTGTGGAAAGCGATCTTCTAAAGAAGCATGAGGATCTTGAGACAGATTCGCTTAACCTATCGGAGAAGCACGGAGCATACTATAACATGCATAAAGCCGAAGGCTCTGCAGGCGGTGGCATCGACGAAGACTATCGCGAATTTGTCTATGAAGAGGGTGATGGGTTTTTAAGTAAGTATGACACCGGCTATTTATCCGTTGGAGGTGTTACTGACTATTGCCTTAGTATTCTGACAGCCTGGAAAGGCCCTGTTGTGGATGAAAATACGAATTCAATACATGTTCTCAGAGGTCAGAATGATTTTTATACGCAAAATGCTGATGTACCTACTGATGCGTATGGGAATGCCGTTTGCCATGTCCAGAATGTCATGGAAGTTCCGGCTACAGAAAAGAACAGGGAACTTATTAAAAGGCTGATAGTAAAGCACGGAAGCGTGACGGCCAGTATTTGCGCTGATGATGACTATTGGACAGGCAAAAAGGTTGCGCTGTACGATTATAAAAAGTACGGAAACGGAAATTATGCCGATCATGAAGTACTAATAGTAGGTTGGAATGACGACTACCCTGCTGCAAACTTCATTACAAAACCTTCAGAGAATGGCGCTTTTATCTGCAGGAACAGCTGGGGTACCAAATACGGGGCATCGGGTTACTTTTATCTGTCCTATGAGGACAGTATCTTGTGTAATAACAATGTTGCTGCGTATGATTGTGCGATGCCGGAAGATGATAACTGGTATGATACGAATTATCAGTATGCAGGTTTTTTGACACATATCAAGGATCCGATAATCGACCAGGAAAATGTAGTTTACATGTTTGATAAAAATAACGCGGAGTATGGAATTGTCTTTTCACCGGAAAGTGATGAGGAACTTTCAGCCTTCGGATACTTTACGATGAGTACTCTTTCAAATGATACTGTAAGCATCTACGAGCTTCCGGGAGAAGCAGATGGTTCAAATGCAGATTATTACAGTATTAGTGTGCTCGGAAGCCCAATCATAACAATGGATTGCAAATCGATTACCGGAGGATATCACACGTTTTCTTTAACTGAAAAGATAGAGGTAAAAAAAGACAAAAAGTATATTCTGGTTATAAAACCTGGTAAGGAGCAGTACCTCGTCTATGAAAAGGCCATGGATTACACAACTGAGCAGCATAAGGATGAGTGGCATAACAATCTGGGATCAATACATACAGTGAACACGGCAAGCGGTCACAGCTATCTGGTCGACAGAACCGGCAATTACATGCTCAGGCAAGATGAAAGAGACTTCTTTGTGAAGATCTACACAAAGAAAATAAGAAATATAGATTTGATTACAAAATAAAATCCCCATTAATGGGAGGTGGCCATGCGATGGGGAGTCGCATGGCCATGTTGTATGAAAAAAGTTTTTGGGGTTCAGAAGATGTTCTTCATCTCTGATGTGTTTATATTAAGATAAATATGTTGCCAAAATATGGACGGTTCATAAAGTAAAAATATTATGTTTATAAACTATATCTGTAATGTGTGAAGCAGAAATAAAAATTAACGGATTAGCGTAGTCAAATTCAGAAAAAGCCCAGAATTTATGGGATTTTTAGTTTGTTAAAGAAATACCGATTCTTGCAATGTTATTTCGAATGTGCTATATTTTGTGGTAGGAAATGATTTAAACACAAATTCTGCTAATTGTGATTCATAGGAGGTTTGTAGTGGGGAGAGAAGATAAGACACCTGCAGAGATTCGTACCACAGATAAATTGAAGATTCAGAGAATCCTTTCTGAAGCCGGCTATATGGTTGAGATGGGAAACGGAAGTGTTCCGACAGTCGTTTGTAAGAGACGCGAGGACATGAGCAAGGATCTTCAGGCTATCCGTAAGATACTGAAGGAACAGCGATACGAAGGAAGCTTTGGAGTTCGCGCTCCACGTAAGACGGATGAGCTTATATCAAATGAGAATATAGATAATTCAGAAGTTATGGACGAGATGGTACCTGCAGCAGGTTGAGACTGATGATAAAAATAAGGAGTTGACTTATAATTAAGGCAACTCCTTTTTTATACCTATTACTGAACCACAGCATTCGATTCATCCTGAGCAGATTCATCATGAACGGTAACCATTGAAAGAGACTGAGCTCTTTTGATCTCATCTTTCTGCTTTTTAACAGAGAGGATGTAGGTCATAAGCTGACTGTCGATACCACGCATCTTACAGCCTACTGCATCGTAGGTCCCGATTTTGAAATTTCGTACAACTGTAAGGTTCATCTCAAAAGCTTTTGTATAACCGGCTGGCTTAAAGGTAAGCCTTATTGTGTCACCGGCTTTTGCTGTGGCGGATTTTCCGAGAAGAAGTGATAAACCGCGAATAGAAATATCATAGATAATAGCGCTTGTTGTAGTCACATGATTTATAACTGCTTTGCTGAGGGCATTTATTACATATCTTTCAGCCTTTCTCTGATTATCTGCATCGGATATCGCTTCGGTTCCCTTTAGAAGATAATACGTATCATTCCAGTTTTCATACGGAATAACTGACTCAAGATGGAAATTTATAGAAATACCGGAAGGCATCTTAGCTATTGCTGTAGCCTGAGTAGCAGCGGGTATGGGTTGTCCGTGATATTTAAGCGGACCGACCAGAAGTGAGTCATCCATAACCGAGATGGCTTTCGTCTTAATGTTTACCGGCATATTATCGATTAGTGTGCTCACGGTGAGTTCTGTTCCTTGAGCTAAAGCAGTGATATTCATAGCGCCCTCATACGTTTGAATAAAATGTTTATTTGTACATGAATAATTGCAACCTTATATATTAAACAATGGGAAACCACAAATGTAAAGTGAGTTTTCGCAAAAAATTAAGCCGTGGTGAAAGTAAATGCCAAAAACTAATAAACTATATGAAAAAATAATTCCTAAATTTGTGCCCAATTCAGTAGTTCTGGCTCTTTTTTCCATTATTGCATTCTTTTCGGGTCCTGTAAAGAAACGGATAAGAGAACTGCATTTCCGGGAAAACAGCAGGCTGTTTTCGGAGCATGCAGAACGTTTTCTTAAGAATACCGGGCACATAGAGAACCAGTCGGAGTGGACAGGTGTCTTATTTGGTACTCATAAAAAATCAGATATGTCTTACTCGGGCTGTGAAATAATAGCAACCTACAATGCACTTAGGAGTCTCGGCGATAAGAGCGATACTATACCTTATCTTATAAGATATTTCGAACAAAAAGGGATTGCACTTAAGGGTGGCTTTGGAATTACTCCGTCAGCGCCGTGCAAATTTTTTAGGAGCAGGGGCTTTGAAGTAAAAAAGCTTACCACAAGAAAAAAGGAGGATATCAATTCCTTTGGCGAGAGATATCGTACTTTTATCGTGACATTTTACTGGAATGTAAATAATATCAAAGATCAGCTTCATACAGTAAATATCTCAAAAGAGGCTGACGGCTTCTATATACACAACAATTATTTCAGGGCAAAGGGAGGCGGCTACTCACGTCAGGGGGCCTATTCAAGCCTTGCGGAGGCGATAGATAATCTTGGGGCCAATGCCGTGCCATTGGCTGTTGTTTGTATTCGCCCTTCCACAGCCCATATAGATCGGAGGACTATGAAAAATACCGGCGAAAGATTTACTACTAAAACATCACTGGTCCTGTATTTTTTAGAAGGGTGTAAAGCATTATTCCTTTCAGAAGTCATCTTTTCGATAATGGTGGCTTTTCTTGATATGGTTAATCCTAAAATCATACAGTATACGGTCGATTATCTAATCGGGGATTCAAATTCCCGCATGCCGTTTTATATGCAGATGATAGTCGATTTCACAGGTGGAAAGGAGTATCTAAGGGCGCATATAGCTATGATGGCTCTTATTGTAGTTATCATAGCATTTCTATGTGCTGTTTTCAGGTATCTCAATAAGCTGCTCAACTCGATGGCTGCTGAAAAGCTTATATGCAGGATGAGAGATATTCTCTTTGAGCATATCAGCCATCTGCCCTTTTCATGGCATAGTGAGAACCATACGGGTGACATTATTCAGAGATGTACATCAGATGTGGAGACAATCAAGAACTTTCTCTCTGAGCAGCTGACCGCACTTTTCAGAATTGTGATCATGATAGGGCTCGGTTTAACATTCATGTTTCAGATAGATGTGAAGCTTTCACTGATTTCAGCCGCATTCATTCCGGTAATAGTACTGTATTCTCTTTTCTTTCATAACAGGATCGGAAGTGCCTTTGAAAATGCGGATATCGAGGAGGGAAAGCTCTCAGCTATAGCGCAGGAGAACCTGACCGGAGTCAGAGTGGTAAGAGCGTTTGGACGTGAGAAGTTCGAGCGTGAGCGCTTTGAGAAAAAGAACACAGAATATACTAATATGTGGGTTCACCTCATGAAGTTGCTGGCAGCCTTCTGGACATCAAATGATCTGATATCAGGCTTTCAGGGTATGACGGTACTTGTGATGGGTTCTGTATTCTGCGTACAGGGGCGAATTACAGTGGGTGAGCTCATAGCATTCGTTGCATACAATGCTATGATTTCTTGGCCTGTGCGACTTCTGGGGCGTGTTATATCCGAGATGAGTAAGGCCGGCGTTTCCATTGACAGGCTTCGTTATATCATGAACTCCGAGGTGGAGAAGGATGACGAGGATGCCGGAGAACCACCGCTTAACAAGGATATAGAGTTTAATCATGTGAGCTTTACTTATGAAAACGGGACAGCAGAGATTCTTAAGGACGTCAGCTTTAAGGTTGAAGCAGGGAAGACTGTGGGCGTGCTTGGAGGAACGGGTTCCGGAAAATCGACACTTATGTACCTTCTTGACAGACTCTACAACCTTCCGGAGAATGGTGGAAGCATTACTATAGGCGGAGTCGATATTCGCAAAATCAAGATGCATTACTTAAGGGAAAACATCGGTTTCGTGCTTCAGGAGCCATTCCTGTTTTCGAGAACGCTTTTTGAAAACATCGGAATTACCAGTAAGTCAGCTAAGATGGAGGATGTCAGAAAAGCTGCTAAGATGGCGTCGCTTGATGACACCATTAAAAATTTCGATGAGGGCTACGATACCTTCGTAGGAGAGCGTGGAGTAACCCTTTCAGGCGGACAGAAGCAGAGGACTGCGATAGCGCAGATGCTCATTACTAACCCGCCGATTATGATCTTTGATGATTCGCTTTCAGCTGTTGATACGGAGACGGATGCCAAGATAAGGGCAGCTCTCGATAAACACGCGGGAATGGCTACAACTATCATCATTTCCCACAGAATAACTACGCTAATGCATGCGGATCGAATAATTGTACTTAGTCACGGAAAGGTTGTAGAGGAAGGAACTCACGATGAGCTTCTTGCAGAGAATGGCCTTTACCGCAGAATTTATGACATACAGATTCAGGGAGGAGGTGAAGGTATTGCCTGAAAATGATACTAATAAAACCGTCACCAGGCTTCCATGGTTTGGAATACCAAGACTTATGCCTTTTTTGAAACCTTATCTGCCAAAGATGGCAGTAATGGTCTTTCTGGGGAGTATGGTAAGTCTGGTGGATTCGGTTGTACCGCTTTTTAACAGATATGCACTAAATAATTTCGTTGCCAGGGGAACGATTAAAGGAATAGGCATCTTTGCTTTTGTTTACGCTGTTATTCTTATACTTAAGCTGATTATGGACTTTACCAGTGCGTATATGTGCGGGGAAATAGAGATGTCTGTGGACAGGGATCTTAGAAATGCAGCATTCAACCATCTGCAGGAGCTGTCCTTTTCCTACTTCAACCAGAACAATGTCGGCTATATTCATGCCAGGGTAATGAGTGATACCGGTAAGATCGGTATGATGTGCGCCTGGAGAATGATGGACATAGTCTGGAACGGCAGTTACATACTATTCGTATTTATAGTTATGCTCACGGTTAATGTAAGACTTGCGCTGTATGTTCTTGCACTTGTTCCGATTGCAATAGTGCTTGTTATTTATTTCCAAAAGCATTTGATAGTGCTTAATAGGAAAATACGAGAGCTGAATTCAACAATAACAGGTAATTTCAATGAGGGTATTACAGGTGCCAAGGCAATAAAAACACTTGTTGTTGAAAAGAAGATTCAGGAAGACTTCATGGAGGATACCGAGAAGTACAGGAAAACCGCAGTTCATGCGACGCACTTTTCTGCAATGTTTACGGCCTCGGTAACAATGCTTTCGTCCTGTGCCCTTGCGCTTGTGCTTTGGAGAGGTGGTATGATTACGATGGAGGGCGTTATGGAAATAGGAACGCTTTCGGTTTTCCTGTCCTATGCGCTTGGAATACTTGAACCTATACAGAACATAATCGTTACGATTTCCGAACTTATTGCTGTTCAGGTTAATGTGGAGAGACTTACAAGACTACTTAACACAGAGTCTGATGTTGCGGATTCTCCTGATGTTGTAAGGAAGTACGGAGACACCTTTAATCCAAGGAAGGAAAACTGGGAAGAACTGGTGGGAGACGTAGAGTTCAAGGATGTATCCTTCCATTATCCCGATGGAACCGAGTATGTGCTGGAACATTTTAATCTGAAGGTTCCGCAGGGAAGTAACGTAGCTATTGTCGGTGAGACCGGAGCAGGCAAGTCCACACTTGTAAACCTCGTTTGCAGATTTTTTGAGCCTACCTCAGGACAGGTGCTTATAGACGGAAGGGATGCAAGAGAGAGATCGCAGCTGTGGCTTCACAGTAACATCGGCTATGTTTTGCAGACACCGCATCTTTTCTCGGGAAGTGTCAGAGAAAATCTGAAATATGGCAATCCGAATGCGACTGATGAGGAGATATGGGAAGCACTCAGGCTGGTATCTGCTGATAAAATTGTAAACAGGATGGAGAAAGGACTTGATAGTGATGTCGGAGAGGGCGGAGATATGCTATCGACTGGTGAAAAGCAGCTCCTGTCCTTTGCAAGAGCTATTCTTGCAGATCCCAGGATACTGGTACTCGATGAAGCTACTTCTTCCATTGACACCGTGACAGAGAAAGCTATACAGGATGCCATATCGGTTGTTATTAAAGGCAGAACATCCTTTATGATCGCCCATAGATTATCAACAGTAGTTGATGCAGATTTTATACTTGTTGTAAGAGACGGAAAGATAATTGAACGCGGAACACATAAGGAACTTATGAAGAATATCGGTGGTTATTATCACCAGCTCTTCTCCAGACAGTATGAGGAGATGGAAGTCAGAGTAGCACTCTAAAATCATGCCTTCCCCTTGGGAAGGATGTGAAGTTAATTAAAGCCTTCCCCTAGGGGGAAGGTGTCAGCGTAGCAGACGGATGAGGGGATAATTATAAATATGGATAAATTCACTATATTTAGCAACAATATACCTGCCACTTTTCTTATCGAAGAGGAGAGCTTTGAAGGGATTAAACTAATAGGAAAAACTGTCGCAGAGGACATACAGTGTGTGACCGGTATAATGCCTGAGATTATCCGGGGCATATTGGACATGCAGGCAGAAAACGTTTCTGAAAGTTCATGTGAAAATATCATTCTCATGGCTACCTGTGGACACAGCCCGGTTCTTGACAGTCTTGAGTCCCTTGGAAAGATAACGACAAAGGACATAGAAGGTAAACGTGAAGTCTATAAGATATCACTTGTTGATGAACCTTTCCCTGAGAATGGTCATGTAAAGCAGATGCTCGTGATTGCAGGAAGTGATAAACGCGGAACAATCTACGGAATGTTCAGACTTTCTGAGATGTGCGGAGTATCTCCGCTGATTTATTTTGGAGATGTGACACCACTTAAAAAGAACGAGATAATCCTAAAGCTTGATAAAGAAATTGTATCCAAGGAGCCTTCTGTTAGATATCGAGGATTTTTTATTAATGATGAGTGGCCTGCCTTTGGAAACTGGGCTACAGAGAAATTCGGCGATGTGAATGCAAAGTGCTATAGGAAGATATTTGAACTCCTTCTAAGGCTGAAGGGCAATTACATGTGGCCTGCCATGTGGAATTCCAATTTCTCGGAGGATGGTCCGGGGCTTCTTAGCGCTGAACTTGCAGATAAGCTTGGCGTAGTGATGGGGCTGTCTCATCATGAGCCTATGTGCAGAGCAGGTAACGAGTGGCAGCAGCAGTATAAAAAATACAGTGACGATAACACCTGGAGCTTTTTATCAAATGAAGAGGGCATTACAAAGTTTTGGGAGGACGGAATAAACAGGAATAAGGCATTCGAAAATGTGATTACCATAGGTATGCGCGGTGAGGCGGACTCAAAGCTCATGCCTGAGGATGCTACACTTTCAGATAATATCAGGGTTATAAAGAAGGCTATTAAGACTCAGGATGACCTTATCAGAAGAAATGTGAATGAGGATATTTCAATGGTGCCAAGGATGCTCGCTATCTACAAAGAGGTAGAGGACTACTATTTTGGTGATGAGTACACCGAGGGACTAAAGGACTGGGATGAGCTTAAGGATGTCATCTTTTTACTTAGTGATGATAATCACGGTCATGTTCGAGCACTTCCTACCGATGATACAAGAAATCATCCGGGCGGATTTGGAATGTATTATCATTTTGATTATCATGGCGCTCCTGTCAGCTATGAATGGGTCAATTGTACGAGACTGACTAAGACCTGGGAACAGATGAGCCTTGCTTACGAATCAGGAGTGAGGCAGATGTGGATTGTGAATGTGGGCGACCTTAAGCTCAATGAGTATCCGCTTTCATTTTTCATGGATATGGCATATGACTATGAAAAATATGGTGAAAAGTCTGTTAATAAGATAGAGGAGTATGTCTATGGTTGGATTAACAGGCAATTTCCCGGTGTTAGCGATGAGCAGAAAAAAGATATCGCTAAGGTGCTCGAGGGTTATACGAGATTCAATGCGCAGAGAACGCCGGAGACTATGAATCCGGATGTATATCATCCCGTGAACTTCATGGAGGGAGACAGAGTCTGGAGAGATGCAAGGGATATACTTGATACTGCTGACAGATTAAATAGAGAGCTTAGAGATGAAGCACTTACTGCATACAGGAGTATGATTTATTATCAGGCTGCAGCAAGCCTTAACAATGTGCTTATGAATGTTGAAGCAGGTATGAATAGAGAGCTTGCTCTTAGAGGCTGCGTCTATGCAAATCATTATGCTGAGTCTGTCAGGAAAAGGATCGAGGAGGATATCCGATATGTTAATGAGTTCCATGAGTTTAATGACTGCAAGTGGAAACATATGATGAGCTCTGATCACACTAATTTCAGAAGTTGGGATGCATATAACTGGACATACCCTACGGTATCGGTTGTTTCGCCAATTCACGGGCCTAAGGCAGCAGTGTCATTCAGGGGTGAAAAGATAGTAAACTATGGTGCTCATTGGCAGTGCCCGCCTGCACCTGTAAGCTACGGATTTACAAGACCTGAAACTACGGAAGTCTTTCTTGATATTGACAGTAGAGGTGATGTGAGCTATTTTTATGAAATTGAGAATGATATTGATTGGCTTATTTGCAAGAATGCTAAGGGAAGAGTAGAAGTTTCGCGAAGCAGAGTGGCAAATCTCATAGCAGAAGACGATAACGGCACTTCAAGTGACGGAAGGAAAACTGTATGTTTTGCAAAAAGGGGAGAGCTGATAACCGGAAAAATCGAGGCAAAAGCCAAGGTGAAGATTAGCTTTGATGATGGCACTTTTACTGATGTGGACATCATTTTTAAAGCTGACAAGGAGAACTACCCTGATGGTTATAGTAGAGAAAACCTCTATATGGAAAAATGTGGAATCATCACAGTAAATGCTGAGTGTTTTCATGAGAAAAAAGATGTGCGCGGAGCTGGCTTTAAGGTAGTGGATTATCTTGGAAAGAGCGGCAAGCCTGCAATCAAGGTATTCCCTTCGACTTCAAATTTTGATAAAAAGGAAATCCTTGATGGAAAGGCTCCTTTGGTGAAATACAATGTACTTGTCGAAGATGATGGTGTTTATACATTGGATTTCCATCTTGCCATGACTAATCCCATAGTAAAAGGGGGACTCCTTAAGTTTGGCTATGCAGTAAATGAATCTGAAATTATAATCGAAAACGCCTTGAAAGATGGCTATTTTACAGATTTTCCATGCAGGCAGTGGTGCGACGACGTCCTTTCACACGAGCATACAAAAAGTGTTAAGGTAAGCCTTCATAAGGGGATAAATACTATCGCGCTCTATGCAGGAGATGCCGGCGCAGTATTCGACAAGCTGGTACTTTGCAGAGAGGATGTTATACTTCCGAAAACATATTTATATCGACAATGAGTTCTACTCAGTTAGCCTTGTAAAAGCAAAAAGCCAAGAAATAATCATTTAAATATTATATCCGGAGGAAAAAAAGTATGAAAAATCATTTTTTAAAAGTTAGTGCTGTCGCAAAAAGATTTTTGGCACTCGCACTTATTGCGGCACTTGTTTTAACCAATCCTTTAAGCGTTGAAGCTAAAACAAAGGTAAAGACATTAAAGTCAATCAAGAATGATGTCGGTAACCTCACAGTAAGCGTTGCAAATTCATGTGCAACTGAGATTAAAGCAGGCAAGAGCTACAAATTCAAGCTCAAGCAAAAGAATCATAGAGGTTTATCATATGTAAAATTCACAGCTCCTGCTACAAAGGATTATACATTCACATTATCTAAGTTAAGTACACCCAATGGCAGCTATGCAAATGGATTCTACACTTTATACAAGCAGCAGGCTGATGGTGTTGATGGACTTACTTCTTACGAAAATATCAAGACCAACGCTCCCGGTGATGGTTATTTTGCAAGCAGATCAGGCAACAAGCGGTTCCCTAAGACGAGAAAGCAGACAGTAAGTCTTAATGCCGGTGATACAGTATATATCTTCTTCGACACTTTGGCAATTCTTGCGAAGCACGTTACATTTAATTTCAAGGTAAGTAAATAATTACTATGATATAGGTGTCAAAAGATACTTTTGACACCTATATCATTTTTATAAACAATAAAACCGCTTAACCATTATGATTAAGCGGTTTTGTTTTGAGCAGGGGAAGCAGGATTCGAACCCGCATGAACGGTTTTGGAGACCGCAATACTAGCCATTGTATGATTCCCCTATCCTTGACGCTTTATGTCGCCAACGAATGAAATTATATCACAGTAATATGGTGATGTAAACATGTTTTTTGAACTTTTTACATCTTTAAAATAGTGTGCTGTTACTACGCGCTTTTTAGGGCTTTACTTTGTCAAAACCGCGAATGAAAAGGCAGGAAGAGTAAGGGTGTTCCCATCCAGTACTGCGTCTTCGCCACCGGTTGAAAGAGATGCTCCAAGAGTCTTGAAGCCATCAGCATCATCACTTTTGGCTAAATCGATCTGAATCGGCTCTTTACCGTTATTCAAAGCAATAAGAATAACAGAGTCTGTATCTGATATTTCTTTTGTCCATACAGCACAGCGATCGCCGCAAAGCTGATCAAGGATAGCGCACTTCCCACGTGCTATTGCAGGATAAGCATTCCTTATTCTGATTGCTTTTTTATAGTAATTGTAAATAGAAGACTCATCATTTTTCTGATCTTCAAGGGTACCATAGGTCATCTCGATTTTATCCATACCGGAAGGACCTTTGGTCATGCCTTCAGAACCCGATTCGCCCCACTGCATGGGAGCGCGCTTGTTCTCATCTTTTCCGGAACCCTTCATTCCAAGCTCTTCACCATAGTATATGAAGGCGTTACCGCTCATAAGGAGATTCAGCGCTCCGGCTAGCTTTGTGCTGTCTGTCGCATTTTTTCCAATATAATAACCTGCACTTCTTGCCATATCGTGATTGGTGTAGAAGGGGGCGTTCACATAATCTTCTGAATAAGATGAAAAGAGTTTATCCTCGTCAATCTGTTGTTGTACGTATTTTATAGGTTTGAGCTTGCTCTTTGCGCATTTAGCGATGGCACCTTCACTTCCGGAAAAATCGAAATCAAAGAGCGAATCGATACCACTTGCATAATATTTGGAATAGGTCGAAGAGTTGGTCCAGGCCTCACCTACGATGTAAGCATCCGGATTTAAGGTCTTCACAGCACTTACAAATTTCTTAAGCTCAGCTGTGCTTGCATCGGTATCATCAGTTGTAAATGACGTGACAGCATCCATTCTGAAACCGTCGCATCCAAGATCAAGCCAGAACTTTGCGATGTCTGAGAATTCATTTATAACCTTTTCATTATCAAGGTTGAGATCAGGCATCTCGGACCAGAATCTGCACTCGTAGTACCAGTCGGTTCCTGCAAGCTTCTCAAAGCCTGTCGCAGACTCTTTTGAGAAATTATAGTAGTCAAAGTAGGGACATTCCGCAGAATCGGGCTCTGCACCTTCAGGCAGATTCTTCAGATAATCGCAAGCTTCTTTAAACCATGGGTGCTGAGAAGAGGTATGATTCATAACCATGTCATTGATAACACGGATTCCGCGCTTGTGAGATTCTTCAATGAGCTGTTTGTAATCATTAATGGTTCCATACTCGGGATCGATGTCACAGTAATCGGTCACATCATATTTATGATATGTAGGAGATGGACAAACCGGCATAAGCCATATCTGATTACAACCAAGATCTTCAGCTGTAGAATCATCTCCGTCATTTATGTAATCAAGCTTGTTGATCACACCCTTCAGATCCCCGATTCCATCACCATCGCTGTCACAAAAGGAGTACACGAAGATCTCGTAAGTGGTGCGATAGTTATCATCGATGGTGGTACTTTCTTTTTTATTTCCACATGCAGAAGTGCTTGCCATTAAGCAAAGTGTAGAGACAAGACTTATATATTTGAGTCTTTTGGAATACTTTTTCATACTGTTTTCTCCCCCTGTTGTTTTTACTCCCTGACTTCCTTGTGGTTCGACAGTGGCCTGAAAATGGTCATACGCCCTGTCCAGCCGACAATTCTTGTAATTATGACTCCGGCAAGCACGCCGCAACTGTCGATAATGATGTCCTTCTTCTGAGGGGAGCGGCCGGCGATGAATGACTGGTGGTATTCATCGAGGCAGGCGTAGCCTACGCATATTGCACCGGCAATAATAACAAGTGGAAATCCCCTAAGCCCATAGACATAGAGCGGAAAAGCAACCGTAATAGCAAGAAGCATATATTCCGAAAAATGAGCAAGCTTCCTTATATAATACTGATATGTGGTACTTAGCTCTGAAATATGGGCATCAGTCCATCCCTTATCTAGAACATCATTGGTTACGTTCAAAACCTCAACCCCGACTTTGTAGCTAAGAGCTGAGCTTGCATCGGCATTTTGGTCAGAAAAATTAAAAATCAGGCACATCATTACAATTGCAGGCAGAAACGACAGGGGCTTTAAAACAAAGCGCAGCGTCTGCTTTATATATAGAAGAAAATATTTCATATTTTATATTCCTTTTCCTATCTGTGAAAATTGGTTAGGAACAAGTATACAGCAAAACTATTCTTTGAACAAATTTCCATATATATTTTTTTCTTTCTTATGTTATAATTCATTGAGATAAATTTTCTTAATATATTGAATCCGAGGGGGCAGAGATATGTTTGAAGGAAAAGACGGCGAGAACAGCGTAGAAGATATCATTTCAAGATATAAGGATGATGTTGCAAGCCTTGCACCTTACATAACATGGCTTAAGGAGCATACCAAGCAGCAGGTTGCAGAGAGTTACTCCAACAGCGAATTATCCAAATCAATGCCGTTTCCTGTCTATGATTCAAATCTTCTGAGCTTTGTAAAACAGGCACAGCAGACGAAGATGATGAATCGCAACTATACATATGTCTATACAAGAAATCATCTCCATACTTATAAGGATGAACTTCTATTTATAGAAGATGCTGAGATCACAGACATGGATGACCTTGCAGGAATCCTCTCAAGATACATTCTTGAGGGACAGACCAAGGGAACCGTGTGGGCCGAAGGTGTATACACCGGTGTTCTCTATGCTGTTGTTTACAAGATGGACGATCTCATACACTTCTGGGGTACGATGTCGTATTAAGAAGATTATGAACTAACTTTTGATTTCAGGAGTTTTACTAATGGGTGAGAAATCTGCTCAGAAAAGAAAATACATTCTGGAAAAAGCCCGCGAAGTATTTGCGGAAAAGGGATTTAAAAACGTCACCATGAAGGATGTTGTAGAAGCTTGTGACATCAGTCGTGGAGGGCTTTATCTCTATTTCTCGTCCACTGAAGAAATCTTCCTTGCCGTATTGTCTGAAGAGACAGCCGATGAGGATGAGGAAGCTATTTCAAAAGCGTTGAATAATGACGCTACTGCCGGCGATATGCTGGCTCTTTTCTTGAAAGAGCAGAAAAAGGAAATTCTTCGAAAGAAGAACAGCCTGGTTATTGCTTCCTATGAATATTTTGCAAACAGGGATATTCCCGCCTCTGACAATCCGCTTCGTAAACAGTTCGATACCGGAGTTCAGATTGTTCAGGCTTTAATTGAAAACGGAATACGTTCAGGCGAGTTTTTCTGTGCTGATCCGTATGGATGTGCCCGCAACCTTATGTATGTGGTTGAGGGTCTTAAAGTATCCGCTAAAACTATTGGTGTTAGCGAGGCCGCGGTTGACCGCGAATTGTTATATATATTGGAGGGCTTAGTGCCCGCAGATAATTAATCAGTGTTTTTTCGACACTGATTTTTTGATATAAAAATAGTCTTCTTGTTCGGGCCTTCCCCCTGGGGGGAAGGTGTCAGCGAAGCTGACGGATGAGGGGATGACATTTATAAACTATCAGGAGGAGATTTATGAGCCAAGTCAGAAGAGTCTATGTGGAAAAGAAAGCACCCTATGCCGGAAAAGCTAAGGAGCTCCGTAAGGAGATCAAGAGCTATCTCGGTATCAAGAGTGTATCCAAGGTAAGGGAGTTCATCCGTTACGATGTGGAGAACATTTCGGATGAGGTATTTGAAAAAGCCTGCACTACAGTTTTTTCAGAGCCCCCGGTTGATATCCTTTATCATGAAAAGATCGAGATCCCGGAAGGGGCAAAAGTGTTCAGCGTTGAGGCGCTTCCCGGACAGTTCGATCAGAGGGCTGACTCAGCAGTTCAGTGTGTACGTTTTATTAAGGGCGACGAGGAGCCGGTTATCCGCACAGCTGTAACATATATGCTGATGGGAGACATTACTGATGAGGAACTTTCTAAAATAGAAGAGTACGTAATGAACCCCGTTGATTCAAGAATTGCTGATGAAGGAAAGCCCGAGACTCTTGTAGATAACTTCGAAGAGCCTGAGGATGTTAAGATTCTGGACGGATTTAAGGATATGGCAGAGGATGATCTTAAAAAGCTCTACGAATCCTTCGGTCTTGCTATGACCTTCAATGATTTCAAGTGGATTCAGCAGTACTTCCACGATGATGAGAAGCGCGATCCCTCAATGACAGAGATCCGCGTTCTTGATACATACTGGTCAGATCATTGCCGTCATACAACCTTCGGCACAGAGCTCAAAAACGTAAGCTTTGGTGATGGCTTCTATGCTGCGCCTATCAAAGCCTCATATGATAAATATCTTAGCGCGAGAGAAGACGTTTACGCTGATCCTAAAAAGCGCGAGGAGAAATTCATCTCCCTTATGGACATCGCCCTTATGGGAATGAAGAAGCTTAAGAAAGACGGAAAGCTCACAGACATGGAAGAGTCTGAAGAGAATAACGCATGTACAGTTGTTGTTCCTGTAGATGTTGACTACGGTAACGGCCCTGTAAAAGAAAACTGGCTCGTATTTTTCAAAAATGAGACTCACAACCATCCTACAGAGATTGAGCCCTTCGGTGGTGCTGCTACATGCCTTGGCGGCGCTATCAGAGATCCGCTCTCAGGAAGAGGTTATGTATATCAGGCAATGCGTGTGACAGGTGCAGCTGATCCCACTGTTCCGGTTGCTGATACACTTAAAGGTAAGCTTTCACAGAAAAAGCTTGTTCGCGGTGCTGCTTCAGGTTATTCAAGTTATGGTAACCAGATCGGTCTTGCAACAGGCTATGTAAAGGAAGTTTACCATCCCGACTACGCTGCAAAGAGAATGGAAATCGGTGCTGTTATGGGCGCTGCTCCTCAGGAACATGTAATAAGAGAGAGCTCCGATCCCGGAGACATCATCGTGCTTCTTGGCGGTAGAACAGGACGCGACGGCTGCGGCGGTGCAACAGGTTCATCCAAAGCTCACACAGCCGATTCAATCCTTACCTGTGGCGCTGAGGTTCAGAAGGGTAACGCACCTACAGAGCGTAAACTTCAGAGACTTTTCAGAAGACCCGAGGTTTCAGAGCTTATTAAAAAATGTAACGACTTTGGTGCCGGCGGTGTATCCGTAGCAATCGGTGAGCTTGCAGACGGTCTTGATGTAGATCTCGATAAGGTTCCGAAGAAGTACGCAGGTCTTGACGGAACAGAACTTGCAATCTCCGAGTCACAGGAGAGAATGGCAGTAGTTGTTGATCCTTCTCAGGTAGATAAGTTCCTTGAGTACGCAGCAGAGGAGAACCTCGAGGCAGTTAAGGTTGCGGTTGTTACTGAGGAGCCCAGACTTGTCCTTAAGTGGAGAGGCAAGAAGATTGTAGACATCAAGCGTTCATTCCTTGATACCAACGGCGCTCATCAGGAGACTGAGGTTGAGGTTCAGATTCCTGCAGCAGAAGATAACTATTTTGATAAGTATGCGTGCAAAGCTGCAGGCGAAGCACTTAAGAATAACGACGTAAAAACAGCATGGCTTTCAGAAATGGAAGACCTCAATGTCTGCTCACAGAAGGGACTCGTTGAGATGTTCGACTCTTCAATCGGTGCAGGCACAGTGACCATGCCTTACGGAGGAAAATACCAGCTGACAGAGACTCAGTCCATGGTAGCTAAGCTCCCTGTTCTCGGAGGGAAAACGGATACCGTAACAATGATGGCTTACGGCTTCGATCCTTACCTCTCTTCATGGAGTCCCTACCACGGCGCAGCTTATGCAGTAACAGAGTCTGTTGCCAGAATCGTAGCAACAGGCGGTGATTATAAAAAGCTTCACCTTACCTTCCAGGAGTACTTCCAGAGAATGACAGCTGACAAGACCAGATGGAGTCAGCCGCTTACAGCACTTCTCGGATCCTTTGAGGCACAGCTCAGATTCGGTATCGCATCAATCGGCGGTAAGGATTCAATGTCAGGATCCTTCTTCTATGAGGGTGATGAGAAGAGAGCATCCGGAGAAATCAACGTTCCTCCGACTCTTGTATCCTTCGCAGTGGACGTTGCAAAGCAGAGTGATGTCATTACTCCCGAGCTTAAGAAAGCCGGAGATATGCTCATCGAGCTTCCGATAGACAGAGATGAGTACGGCCTTCCGGATTATGAAAAGGTTATGGCCAGATACGATGAGATCCATGACCTTATGCAGAAGGGCTATGTTTCCGCAGCTTATGCAATTGATTCCTACGGCGTAGCAGCAGCTATAAGCCGCATGGCATTTGGTAACGGATTCGGTGTGAAGATCGCGGGCTGTGTGAAAAATGAGGACCTTTTCACAAACAGAATCGGAAACATCCTGGTGGAAGTTCCCGCAGACAAGGCCGGAGAAGTACTCGCGCTCAGAGAAGCAAGAGAAATCGGTGTGGTTACCGATGATAAGAAGTTCACTATCGGAAACGTTGAAATCTCTGAAGAAGAGGCTCTTGAAAACTGGAAGAATAAGCTTGAAAAGGTATTCCCTTCAGTAGCACCCATTTCCGAGGAGGATACCGAAAGCGCAGATAAGAAGAGCATCTTCGATGATGGCGCGCTTACAAAAGAATATAAGACTTCTGATATATATGTTTGCAAAAATAAGACAGCAAAGCCCACAGTTTTCATCCCGGTATTCCCCGGAAGTAACTGTGAGTACGACTCTGCTCAGGCCTTCGAGAGAGCAGGTGCTGACACCATAGTAAAAATCTTCAGAAACAGAAATGCGGAGGATATCGTAGAGTCTGTTGCTGAATTTAAGAAGGCAATCGAACAGGCACAGATCATCATGTTCCCCGGCGGATTCTCAGCAGGTGATGAGCCGGACGGAAGCGCTAAGTTCTTTGCAACTGCCTTCCAGAATGAGAGTATCAAGGAAGCGGTTAACGACCTTCTTCAGAAGAGAGACGGTCTTGCACTTGGTATCTGTAACGGATTCCAGGCTATGATCAAGCTTGGCCTTGTTCCCAACGGACAGATCACAGGTCAGAACCCTGAGAGCCCGACACTTACCTTCAATACAATCGGACGCCACATTTCAACAATGGCGTACCTTAAGGTTGTCAGCAACAAGTCTCCCTGGATGCAGGGCGCTGAACTCGGCGGAGTTTATGTAAATCCCGCATCCCACGGTGAAGGAAGATTTGTAGCCCCCGTAGATGCCCTTAAGAAGCTCTTCGAGAACGGTCAGGTTGTTACACAGTACTGCGATCCCGAGGGTCAGGTACATCTCGACAATCTCTGGAACATCAACGGTTCCTACATGGCAGTTGAGGGTATCACATCACCCGATGGCAGATGCCTTGGAAAGATGTGCCACTCAGAGAGAAGAGGTGACGGCGTAGCTGTTAACATCTTCGGCGAGCAGGACATGAAGATATTTGAGAGTGGCGTGAAGTACTTCGGATAATAGATATACAGGAGGAGCGAATGAAAGCATTTTTGATCTTAGAGGATGGCACAGTTTTCAAGGGCCATGCCATAGGCGCGGTAAAGGAAGTAATAAGCGAAATCGTATTTAATACTTCCATGGCGGGCTATACAGAGGTCTTTACTGATCCGTCCTATGCGGGACAGGCGGTCTGCATGACCTATCCGCTTATCGGAAATTACGGCGTGTGCAAGGATGATATGGAATCCGAGCGCATCTGGCTGGACGGAGTTATAGTCAGAGAACTCTCTGACGTGGCATCCAATTTTCGATGCGACATGACAATCCAGGAATTTCTTGAAGAATACGACATTCCGGGAATAGAGAGAATAGATACGCGTAAGCTTGTTCGCATCCTTCGTGAAAAGGGCACAATGAACGGAATGATAACCACCAACGAGAACTACAACCTTGATGAGATCATTCCGAGGCTCAAGGCATATACTACAGGAAAAGTTGTTGAGAAGGTTTCCTGCAAAGAAGTAAAGAATATTGCAGGAAGTAAGGAACTCTCTGACAACGGACCGCTTTCCGGAAGTGCGGTATTTAAGAAGGAAGACTACGAGGCATCCTTAAAGGGAGACCTTTCCAAGAGAGAAAAGCGCCCCAGCCTTGTTAAGGAGCTTAACGGCAAAGGCCTAAAGGTTGCGCTTTTGGATGTAGGAGCAAAGGATAACATAGCAGCTTCTCTTGCTGCACGAGGATGCGACGTAACAGTTTATCCTCAGGATACATCTGCAGAGAAGATACTTGAGGGAAAACCGGACGGCATAATGCTTAGTAATGGCCCCGGCGATCCGAAGGAATGCACAGGCGTTATCGAGGAAATTAAAAAGCTCTATGCATCGGATGTTCCGATTTTTGCAATCTGCCTTGGACACCAGCTCATGGCACTTGCAACAGGAGCGGATACCTATAAGATGAAGTACGGTCACCGAGGTGGTAACCACCCCGTCAAGGACCTGGAGACTGGAAGAGTTTATATATCATCCCAGAACCACGGCTACGTGGTAGATACCGACAAACTCGACAGCAACGTTGCGGTACCTGCTTTTGTGAATGTAAACGACGGAACAAATGAAGGACTTAAGTATGTCGGAAAGAACATCTTCACAGTTCAGTTCCACCCTGAGGCCTGTTGTGGTCCCCAGGACAGCGGATACTTATTCGATAGGTTCATTAACATGATGAAGAATAAATAAAAGCCTTCCCCTTGAGGGGAAGGTGGCGCGAAGCGCCGGATGAGGTGTTGAACTAGAGAAAGGATATAAAATGCCCAAAAATTTAGATGTGAAAAAAGTTTTGGTTATAGGTTCGGGACCGATCGTAATCGGTCAGGCGGCGGAGTTCGACTATGCTGGAACTCAGGCCTGCCGCTCCCTTAAGGAGGAGGGCATCGAGGTTGTCCTTGTAAACTCCAATCCTGCAACCATCATGACAGATAAAGACATAGCGGACGAGGTTTACATTGAGCCTCTCACAGTCAAGGTCCTGGAGCAGATTATTGAAAAGGAAAAGCCCGACAGCGTTCTTCCTACCCTTGGAGGGCAGGCAGGACTTAACCTTGGAATGGAACTTGCAGAGTCAGGATTTCTTGAAAAGCACGGTGTAAAGCTTCTCGGAACAACAGCTGAGACTATTAAAAAAGCCGAGGACCGTCAGGAATTCAAGGATACCATGGAGAAAATTGGCGAGCCCTGTGCAGCTTCACTTGTTGTGCATAACGTCGACGACGGTGTGGCTTTTGCTGAGAAAATCGGATATCCGGTAGTTCTCAGACCTGCTTTCACACTTGGAGGATCCGGCGGCGGAATCGCACATAACAGAATAGAGTGTGAGGAGATTCTTGAAAACGGACTCAGACTTTCAAGAGCTAATGAGGTTCTTGTTGAGCGCTGTATTGCAGGCTGGAAAGAGATTGAGTACGAGGTTATGCGTGACGGCGCAGGTAACTGCATCACCGTCTGCAACATGGAAAACATCGATCCCGTAGGTGTTCACACAGGTGACAGTATCGTTGTTGCGCCTTCACAGACACTTACAGATAAAGAGTACCAGATGCTTAGAAGCGCGGCACTCAATATCATTGATGAGCTGCAGATTACAGGTGGATGTAACGTACAGTTTGCGCTTCATCCCACAAGCTTTGAGTACTGTGTAATCGAGGTTAATCCCCGTGTAAGCCGTTCATCGGCTCTGGCTTCCAAGGCAACAGGTTATCCGATTGCCAAGGTTGCTGCTAAGATTGCCCTCGGTTATACACTTGATGAAATTAAGAACGCTATTACTGGAAAGACCTACGCCAGCTTCGAGCCTACACTCGACTACTGCGTAGTTAAATTTCCTAGGCTTCCTTTCGATAAGTTTATTACGGCAAAACGTACACTCACAACCCAGATGAAGGCGACCGGTGAGGTTATGAGTATCTGCACCAACTTTGAGGGTGCGATGATGAAGGCTATCCGCTCACTTGAGCAGCACGTGGACTGCCTTACAAGCTATGACTTTTCAGAGCTTGACGATGACGAATTAAAGGACAGACTCACCATCGTGGATGACCAGAGAATCTGGGTTATCGCAGAGGCGCTTCGCCGCGGAATGAGCCATGAAGAGATTCATAAGATAACTATGATTGATCTCTGGTTCATTGATAAAATCCACAAGCTTGTAAAGATGGAGCTTAAGCTCCTGAGGCTTGGTGAAAAGAGCACAATAGCACGTCATAAGCCCTCCGAAGAGAACGTTCCGGAATTTGAGGAGGCTAAGAAAATCATAAGCGCGGATACACTTCTTAAGGCTAAGAAACTTGAGTATCCCGATAAGGTAATAAGCAGACTTACAAGATTTTCAGTTGAAACAATTAAGGCTCTGAGGGACTTCTATGGAATCAAGGCAGCCTACAAGCTCGTTGATACCTGCGCTGCGGAGTTTGCAGCTGAGACACCTTATTACTACTCGGTATACGGCGATGCAGATGAGGAAAATGAGGCAGAGGGCGAAGGAAGCGGCAAAAAGAAAATCCTTGTTCTCGGTTCAGGTCCCATCAGAATCGGCCAGGGTATCGAGTTCGACTATTGCTCTGTTCATGCAACATGGGCTTTCGAAAAGGCAGGTTATGAGACCATTATCATCAACAATAACCCTGAGACGGTTTCAACCGATTTTGATATAGCGGATAAGCTCTACTTTGAGCCCCTCACTCCCGAGGATGTTGAGAACATAGTAAGACTTGAAAAGCCCGACGGAGCGGTAGTACAGTTCGGTGGACAGACCGCAATTAAGCTCACTCAGGACCTTATGAAAATGGGCGTCAAGATTTACGGAACCAAGGCTGAGGACGTTGATGCAGCCGAGGACAGAGAAATCTTTGACAGAATCCTTGAGGAGACCGGAATTAAGCGCGCTGAAGGTGCGACAGTTTATACAGCAGAGGAGGCTAAGGAGGTAGCAAACAGACTTGGCTATCCCGTACTTGTTCGCCCTTCCTACGTACTTGGCGGACAGGGAATGCAGATTGCGCTCTCTGATAAAGAAATCGAAGAGTTTATTAACATAATCAACAGAATCGCTCAGGATCATCCGATACTTGTAGATAAGTATCTGCAGGGCGTTGAGACTGAGGTAGACGCAGTGTGCGACGGAGAGAATATTGTTATCCCCGGAATTATGGAACATATCGAGAGATCAGGTATCCATTCCGGAGACTCCATTTCGGTTTATCCCGCACAGTCACTTTCCGACAAGGTAAAGCAGACCATCGCCGATTACACAGAGAGACTTGCAAAAGCGCTCCATGTAATCGGACTCATAAACGTACAGTTCATCGCAGTGGGAGATGAGGTTTACATCATCGAGGCGAACCCCAGATCCTCAAGAACCGTTCCTTACATCAGTAAGGTTACGGGCATTCCGATTGTTGATCTTGCAGCTCAGGTAATGATGGGCAAAAAGCTCACAGAGCTTGGTTATACACCTAGACTTCAGCCCGAGGCAGAGCATATCGCTATCAAGATGCCGGTATTCTCCTTCGAGAAGATCAGAGGAGCTGAGATTAGCCTAGGACCTGAGATGAAGAGTACAGGTGAGTGCCTTGGTATAAGCAAGTCATACAGTGAGGCTCTTTACAAGGCCTTCATCGGAGCAGGAATAAAACTTCCTAAGCATAAGCAGATGATAATTACCGTTAAGGATTCGGATAAGGGCGAGGTTATCGACATAGCAAGACGCTTTGAAAAGCTTGGCTATATCATCTATGCAACACGCTCAACTGCTGACACGCTTAACGAGAACGGCGTAAAGGCAAGGAAGGTTAACCGTATCAGCCAGGAATCACCTACGGTCATCGACCTTATTCTCGGTCACAGAATAGACCTTGTTATCGACACACCCACTCAGGGACGAGACAAGAGCAGAGACGGTTTCCTGATTCGCCGTACCGCTATCGAGACAGGCGTTAACGTAATCACCGCACTCGATACAGCGAAAGCGCTTGTTACAAGCCTTGAGGATACCTACAAAGAGGATACTCTTGAGCTTGTGGACATCGCAAAAATCTAATGAATTTGTAAGATTGGAGGCTGTAAAAGGCCTCCAATTTTTTCTGCCATTTTCATCCTTTTTATGGTAAGATATTAGCACTGTGTAAAAAAGGAGAATTTGGGGAAATGAAAAAAAGAATCACAAAAATCTTAAGTATTATACTGATTGTTATCGTGATACTCTGTGTTGGCGGATCAGTAGCAATGGGCGGTTATATTGCAGACCGTATTTTACATCAGAACAAAGATAATGATACTGTAGGCAATAGCTTGAAGCAGCTTGAAAAGTGGGGCTACGACTTGGAGGGCTTCAGGAGTAAGTATACAGGCGTGGATATCAGTGCTATAGCAGAGGATGGGAATGAAGTTCCCGGAACTTATTATGATAACGGAAGTGATAAGCTGGTAGTTCTTGTTCACGGAGCAGGCGGAGACAGGACATTCGATGCACCCTTGGCTGAACCTTATCTGGAGAGTGGCTATGACATAATTGCCTATGATCAGAGAGGACATGGAGCTAATCCCGATGAAAAGGTTACTTTCGGAATTCATGAACAGCTCGATGTGAGAGCACTTGTAAAATATGCAAGAGAAACTCTTGGAAAAGAGAAGGTTATTGTTCATGGACAGTCAATGGGCGGACAGACCACCGCTCTTTATGCATCAAATGTAACACCCGGAACGCCTGAGGCAGCTGATGCGGTTATCTGCGACAGTCCTGTTCCCGGCATGGAATCCATGTTGCGACTTATGTTCGGAGATGGCCTCGAGGGAATGTATTCACCCATGACTAACTATCTTATCGCGGTAACTAAGGGATACATGAAGGTTGTAAACCACGTCGATTTCGATGACGGAGATACTGTGAATGAAGTGGCAAAGGACCAGCTGCCGACCATGATAATCGTATCCGATAAGGATGAGGTATGCCTCCCCGATATGGTCGAAGAGGTTTATGAAAATGTCGGAAGCTCTGTAAAAACCATTTATCATGCAGACAGTGCCCACATTGAGGGTGTCCTCGATGACAAGGAAGGTTATATGAACGCAGTAAGAGATTTCCTTGATCCTCTTGGATTATGATAATTATCTGATGAGCAAAATATAAAAAGGAATGTGCTGATGACAGTACATTCCTTTTTTTGCTGATTCGCCTTACGATATAGCTTTATAGCGATACTACTTTACAGTAATCCTTAAGAATCGAATTTATGTATTCCTTATTTAGTGCTTCACCGATGATTATAAGTACATTCCTGCTTGAAACAACAGGTGCAATCTTCATCTCGTTTTCAGTAGCATTAAATTCAATCTGCGAGTTGTCACCGGTCTTTACAAAGCCTTTAATTCTGATAACTTTTCCGGCGTTAGTATCTTTGAAAAGTGATCCTGCGATTTTCCTCAGATTATCCTCGGATATTTCAACATCAAAATAAAAGAGCGGAGTGAACTGCTTATCTTCAAGGGGAAGCTTTACATAAGAGGCATGTCTGTAGCCACAACCTGCAAGAGATTTAAAGTCAGTCTCTGTAAACTCATCATAATGCTTTGTAATAAAATCCTTCGAGGGATCAAACCAGGAGTTTTCTTTTCCAAGTCCGAATTCGGACATGATTGAATTAACGTTTGAAATAACTTCGGGAACATCCATACCATCCGAAATCTTACTTACAACTATTTTTCCTGCATGAGCAATTTCAGACATGAAGAGATATCGTGACATTCCTTCAAGTGAACTCACAGATGAACCATCTACTATAGATATCACATTCCCTATCTCATACCAGCGATCAAGTGGCTCGTCGTAGAGCACATCAAAGAATTCATCCACGTCGTAAATTCCCGAGGGTTCGATGATAACTCTTGTGTAGCCGCTCATTCCCATGGATATCAGTTTTGTTCTAAATCTTCGTCGGTGAGCTTCCTGGCCGTCGCCTCCGACAATCATCTCAAGATTACAGTTTTCACCAAAAAGGTCCTGAAGTAGTACCATGTCTATATTTACAGCGCCGTAATCATTTTCAATGATACATATGCGCTCACCCTGTGATAGCAGATATTTAGAATATTCCCTAATGAAGGTAGTTTTACCGGAACCAAGAAAACCGGTTATCAAGTCTATTTTTACCATATTTCATCCTCTGATCATATCTTTTCTAACAATCAATTATAATATAAAAAGAAATTTTGCGATGATAAAAAATCTCTACTAAGAAATAATTACCTCCATTTGGGGGTAGATGTGTGCGGGATTTTTTCCTAGAATAATAGGTGGCAACATAAATTTTCAATTCAGATATGAAGGGGGCAATATGAAGAGAAAAATTCTGGCCGTTGCAATAGTTCTTATTATGTCAATTTCTATAGTTGCATGTGGTTCCTCGAAGAAAGGCACGGATACTGGTAATACCGGAGAGACTACGAGCATTCCTGAGGGAAAACTGAAGGCAACTTCTGACAAGATACCGGAAACAACCGAGACTACAGACAATACTGATAATAAAGAAGCAGCTTCTTCGGAAAGCGCGCAGGATGAGAATACTCTTGCCGGCTACTACAAGGTAATATCCATGACCACGGACGGTGAGGATATAACTGCTGAGCTTGAGCAACTAGCTGCAATCGGATCCGGCATATTCGCTGTCATTAATCCCGATGGAACAGGCCAAATTAACATGATGGGTGAAATGACGGATTTCGACTGGGATGAGAAATATTTCCACATGCATGATGATACTGTGAGCGATACTGATGTGCCCTATACTTTTGCCGACGGTAAACTTACAATCGCTCAGGAGAGCGACGAGATGATATTTGTCCGCATGACTGACGAGGAAAAGCAGGCCTACGATAACGGTGATTATGACAAAACCATAGATCAGCTCACGGATGAGATGCTGGATTCCGCTTATGATGAGGCTACTTCAGAACTGGACAGCGCTGCTGATGATGCGATTTCTGACCTAGATAATACTGTAGAAGAGGCAACTAACGAATCTACTAAGCTGGATTCCTCATATTTGCCGGATATGTCTTCATCAAAACATAACGATACAGGGTATTATGAGATTATGGCTTTTCAGGAGGATAGCAAGACCTACACCGCTGACCAGCTTAAGAAGGCAGGAGTAGCTTTTGATATGATGCTTTGCCCTGACGGAAAAGGCTATGCGAACTTTATAGGTACCTACTACGATCTCTCCTGGGATGATGGTACCATCTATGTTGCGACTGACCAAGGACAGGAGAAGATGATCTACTTTAAATCGGATTATGACAGCAAAAGCATAATCACAATAAATGATTCCAATATGGCGATGGTCTTTGAATATGTTAAAGAAGCTGATCCGAGCTACGAATGGACAGGCGTGTCGGGAGTACTTGAATAAGAAATAGAAAATCGGCTATTTGATTATGGGAAACTGAGGTAATGCAGAAACGTATCAATCTGCGTTACCTCTTTTTTAATTTTTTGACAAAATTACCCCCAAATGGCGGTAGTGGAATTTTTAAAAAATATTTACAATAATCTCGCGGAAACGTGAAAACAAATTTCACTGCAACAAAGGGGGTTATAAAGAATGAAGAGAAGGAAACTAATGAAGCAAATGGGACGAAAAGTCCTGGGGGCAGTGCTGGCGTGTGCCCTGAGTGTAACATTGTTGCCGGCTGTAGGAGGAGAGGCCATTAAAGCTGAGGCTGCGGTGGTGAAAACAACGGCTAATACAAGCTTGGGGGCTAATTCGATTACTAATATCGAGCCTGGACATTTTAATGTTATTACGTATGGCATGGCAGATGGACGAGAGGAACTTTTATTCAACGTTCTCAGCAAAACGAAATGTCAGAGTGGGTTTACAGTGTCCACGCCTTGTCTGTTAATCGACTGTAAGATGCCGGTATGGGAGAACAGCCATAGGTCAACTTATGATGTAAATTATTATTTTAGAACTGCCAGCGTAGAACAAGCACATTTTTCTCCTTTGGAATCCAGAGTGATACAGGAGATTGATGATGGATATCACGGCTGGGATTATTGTTTGCTTAGTAAAAGTGATATTAATGAATTTTATGGTAATAATTCACAAGCTATGATAAAAAGCTATAACGGGATCAAGAGAGACTGGTGGTTAAGAGATACGTATGGCACTGATTATGGGTACTATGTTAATACAAATGGTAGTGTCTATAGTGATAAAAAAAATACCCAGGTAATTGGCTTTACTCCGTCAATGAACATACCTTTAAACAAAATACTGTTCTCTACAAAAGTTGGGCAGGCGGATTCAACACATGGTATGTATAAGCTTACTCTGTTAGATAAATATGATTCTGATAAACGTAAAATAACAACTAAGACTATTGGAAGATGCCAAGGTAAGATCAAGTTTTCATATGAAGTTGATGCAAACTACAAATACAACAACTATAGCAGAATGTCTCTTATTATCACTAACAAGCAGATACTAGGTGATAAATATCTTGCTGATATGTCCAATACAAAACTCTATGAATATGTGAATTTAGGGAAATATGAAAATGCTAAAGGAGAAATTACATACGAGCTTCCCTTCGATCTGAAGAATAAAACTTATGGAAAAGACTATTTTGTTTATTTCACAATCGAAGGTGAGCCGGATGGATCTGATAATGGTTCCTCATATTTTGCTGCATTTCCAAGTCAGGTAAATGTTCCTGATACAGATGCGCACGTTTTTGGTGAGCCGTATTGGAGAGTAAGCGCTCCTGCATCATGTGAAAGAGCAGGTAATAAACAGGAATACCATGATTGTCTTATATGCGGAGAACATGTAAGGACAGGGAATAGAGATTCTATTCCGAGACTTGGACATGATTATGCGGATCCTGTATATGAATGGAGTGCAGATGGAAAGACATGTACGGCGTCAAGAACCTGTAAAAGAGATAAATGCGGAAAAGTAGAAAAGGAAGAAGGACTGGTTTCATCAAAAGTTAAAACTCCGGCATCAATAGGTAAGAAGGGAACAACTACATATACAGCAGAGTTTACAAACAAAATTTTCAAGACTCAGACAATAGACATCGAAGATATCCCTGCTCTCGACAAGGATGGCAAGCCAATAATTGAACCCGGCGAAGAAACAAAGCCCGGTGAAGAAGGCAAGTCCGGCGAAGCAGGAAAGCCCACAGAGGAGGCTAAGAAGGTCGAGGATGCTGCACCTGTAACAGAGGCTGATGTTGATGGCGCTCATTACAAGGTTGACGGAGAAAATGCATCACTTGAATCCACAAAGGATGTAAGCGGAGACTTCACTGTTCCCGTAACAGTAAAGATTGGTGATAAGGAATATAACGTATACAAGATAGGACCTTCGGCATTCAAGAATACTGAGATCACAAGTCTCGCAGTTGAAGGCGAGGTTACTGAAATCGGCGACAGTGCTTTTGAGGGCTGTAAGAAACTTAAGAAGGTTACAATCGGTGCAAATATATCCAAGATCGGTAAGAAGGCATTCTTCAAGTGCTCAAATCTTAAAAAGATCACCTTCAAGGGAGCCAAGGTAAAGAGCATCGGTGCTAAGGCCTTCAAGAAGATTAAGAAGGGCGCTACTTTCAAGACACCAAAGAAGAAACTTAAGGCTTACACAAAGCTTCTTAAAAAGAAGACGGATGCCGGAGTGAAAATTAAAAAGTAATACAAAAATTTTCTGCCTTCCCCCTTGGGGGAAGGTGGCTGCGAAGCAGACGGATGAGGGGGATTAAAATGAAATTTCTCTCAAAATAAGAAGTTCTATAAGGAGGATTTAGATGAAAAAAAGAATTTCAGTAGTTATATTCTCGATATTATTGTCATTTATCCTGGCGGCGAGTCCGGCAGCAAGCGTTTTTGGACCTCAGGCAACAATTACCGCAGAGGCTAAGAAGAAAGCTAAGAAATCTAAAAAGAAGACTAAAAAAGCAAAGAAGGTTAAGAGTAAGAAAGCTAAGGGAATAACCCTTGTAGCGGGAGCAACTAAGAAAATCTCTGTAAAGGGCGGAAAGAATTTCAAAAGCTCAAATAAGAACGTTGTATCTGTAACAAAGAAAGGCGTGCTTACAGCTAATAAGCCCGGCACCGCAACAATTACAGGAAAATGCAGCTCCGGAAATTACTCTGTAAAGGTAACGGTACCTGATATGAATATAAATGAGACAATGGCTCAGGTTTTCCTTGGAGAGTCATTACAGTTAAATGCAGGTAATGCAGCAAATGTAAAGTGGAGCAGCAGTAACGATCAGGTTGCATCAGTAAATAACGGCCTTGTAACAGCTGTAGGCGTAGGAAGCGCAGTTATCACAGCTTCGGCAGGAAAAACTTCAGTATCATGTACAGTATCTGTTCCTCAGTTCACAATAAGCCAGACTTCTGCAACAATTAACTATGGACAGACACTTACACTTACTGTAAGCGGAGCATCAAATGTAACCTGGAGTAGTAGTAATGAAGCGATAGCAACAGTTTCAGGCGGCGTTGTAAAGAGCGTTGATGACGGAAGCGCAGTTATCACAGCAACAGCAGCCGGGTATTCTGTTTCCTGCAATCTTACAATCGTTGATCCTGTTGTGATCAGACAGCCCGCTATTTCATATAAGACTGTTACAAGAGAAGCTACAAGAAACGGAAAGCCTGTATATGAGGAGATTAACCAGACTACAATCACCTTCAACGGCCTTCCTCAGAGAGCAAAGCACATGAAGAAGATCGACCGCAGTAACGGTAAGGGAAGTGAAGCTGATGGAAAACAGGATGGTAAGTATCTCACAGTTGCATGCGCACTTGCAGCTATGACAGCTTATTCAGAGGGCAGAGACGCAGAAGGTCAGGCAATGATGAATGAACTTCTGGTTTCACCTCACATTTCCAGAGCATCTGTTGGTGGTGCCGGAAACCTTACATATTATTTCGGTTATGATAATAAGAAGGAAAAACTTCCGTGGGCATTCTTTGAGGGATCAAAGCCTTACAACTACAACCACAATCAGCCAATTACCGTTGTTATGGAAGAATCTCCCTATGCACCTCAGAAGAGCACAATTTACGGCGTAGAGCTTTCGATTGAACAGATTTTGTTCCACACAGATAACCATCCTTGCCTTAAGAACAACCTGACAGTACAGGTTTACCGCGATCCTTCCGATGGACAGTGGTATCTGTGGCCCAGCGGATTTAATTCACTGTTAAGTACCGCTAGTATCTACTGAGTTTCTTCATTCTTTTTATAAACCTCAATAGTTTCAGGGAAAAGTCGCTGCAGAAATGTGGCGGCTTTTTCTGTGGAAAAAAATAAAAAAATTTTTTTGAAATATCTGCAACATTTTTTGAATCCCATCTGTATATAGAGTAGAACAGCAAAAACAAGTTATTTTTTAAAAGTCTGACACATTTTTAAAAACGGAGGGAAAAATTATGAGAAGAAAAATGAATGTTGCATCAGTTGTTCTCAGCATCATTATCTCAGCAAGTGCTGTATGCGGATGTGGCGGAACCACACACGAAACAGCTACCACAGTACAAGACAGCTACAGTACAGAGGAGACTGCAGACACAGCGTATTACGATGAGGAGCCGGCTGCTGAGTATTACGAGGAAGAGGCCTGCGAAGCACCAGCAGCTACAGCAGATAAGAGTGCAGCAGGGGCTGAAAATGCATATGAAACAGCAATGTGTGAAACTGAGGATTGCACCGACATTTACGATCCTTACGTTCAGGAGTACAACACAGAGTCCTATGAAAAACCTGAGGAGAATGGATATGACCTTGTAACCGCAAAACCGCTTTCAACCTTTGCGGCAGACGTTGATACAGCATCCTACTCCAATGTAAGAAGAATGATTGAGGATGGATATTCTCTGACAGATATAAATCCCAGCGCAGTCAGACCGGAAGAGTTCATCAACTATTTTTCCTATGACCTCAATAATCCTGTGGGAGATGAGAAGTTCGGTATCACGACAGAAATCGCTAAGTGCCCTTGGAACGAGGACCACGAGCTCATGTTTGTTGGTATGAAAACAAGAGACATCGACCTTTCTGAGGCACCCGACAGTAATCTGGTATTCCTGGTAGATGTATCCGGTTCAATGGATGAACCCGATAAGCTTCCTCTTTTGCAGAAATCACTCACAGAGCTTGTGGATACACTTCCCGACAAGGGCTGCGTCTCAATAGTTACCTATTCAGGACAGGAGGCAGTACTTCTTTCCGGAACAAGCATGAAGAATAAATCAAAGATCAAAGATGCCATCGACAGCATGCAGGCAAGCGGCTGCACAAACGGTGAAGCCGGCATACAGAAGGCTTACAAAATTGCTGAAAATAACTTTATTAAAGGCGGCATCAACAGAATCATCATGTGCACCGATGGCGACCTTAACGTAGGAGTTTCAAATCCCGACGATCTCGAGAAACTCATTGAGCAGAAGAGAGACAAGGGCATCTTTTTATCAGTACTCGGCTTTGGTAGCGGCAACTTAAAGGACGACAACCTTGAGAGACTTGCAGACTGCGGTAACGGAAACTATTCATACATCGATTCACTCTTCGAGGGCAAGAAGGTTCTCATCGATGAGATGGGATCAACACTTGTGACAGTAGCCAAGGACGTTAAGCTCCAGGTTGAGTTCAACCCCGAGAGAGTTAATTCCTACAGACTTATCGGATATGAAAACAGACTCATGAACGACGAAGATTTCAACGATGACACCAAGGACGGCGGCGAGATCGGCGCAGGACACAGCGTAGTAGCACTTTACGAGATCATTCCTGCAGGTGCAAAGAGCGAGATCAAGCTTAAGTACCAGGATAATGATTCAGATAATAAGAAAGAAGATAATCGTAAGAAGGATTCAGACAGTGCTTACAGCGATGAGTACGCAACAGTAAGCGTTCGCTACAAGGAGCCCGAGGCAGATAAATCACAGCTCTTCTCAGTAGTTGTGGGAGACAAGGACTTCTATGAAAACGGAAGTGAAAACTTAAAGTTTGCAGGCCTTGTAGCAGAATTTGCAATGATCCTTTCAGACAGTGAATATAAGGGAACAGCAACACTTACAGGCATCATGGACGATTACAAAACAATCGAGACCAAGGATGAATACAGAGATGAGTTCGGCCAGCTTGTAAGAATGATGGCGAAGAGAAGTTGATTACAGCCTTCCCCTTGGGGGGGAAGGTGCCCCGAAGGGGCGGATGAGGGGATAATCTTAACCAGCTCCTGGTGCAAAATCTGGAAAAACGCACCGTTATCGTGATATACTATGCATTGGAAATTTAAACAGTTGTCTTTTTGAAAACAAAGGAATAAAAATCATTTGGGGAATCCGAGGGACAAAAGACAACTCATAAAGAGGGAATCGATGTCGCGTGGGAGGAAATCATACGGTATGAAAAATGACATCGGGTTAGGGAAACGATGAGAACAATTTCAATGCATAGGAATATCGCGAAATATTATGTAGAAACAATTTTTGAAACGATATTCTTTTTAAAGGAAAAAAAAGATTACAGAGATTTTAGTGAAAGGGCTATCCGTGCGATTTTAGCAGATGTAAAAAAGCAAACTAACGGTAGCCGGTATCATGCTTTTGGCGGTGAGACTCAAAGTATGTCTTATGAAGAGAAGACCGCAAGTGCGGATGCTCAGAATGCCGCAGCAGCAAGAGCAGGAGAAATTCTGGAAAAATACGGGAACAATATTTTGAGAGTAGCTTATTCTTACCTTCACAATATGAGTGATGCGGAGGACATCGTCCAGGATACGCTCATTCAGTACATCAGGAAGGCACCTTATTTTGAAAATGAAAAGCACGAGAAAGCATGGCTTCTTACAGTAGCAGCGAATTTGAGTAAGAACAAGATCGACTATCTGAATGTGAGAAAAGCCGATGAGCTTTCAGAAGAACTTGTTGCAGAGAATAAGGAGGACCTGGCATTTGTATGGGAGGCAGTAAAACAGCTCCCTGAAAAGTATAGAGAGGTGGTACATCTTTTCTATCAGGAAGGATATTCAACCAAAGATATAGCGGGGATCTTGAATCGAAAGGAGTCGACTGTCCGCTCTGATTTAAATCGCGCAAGAGGACAGCTAAAAAATATTCTAAAGGAGGCGTATGACTTTGAGTAAATATAATGAAGTTATGGAATCAGTAAAAATTACCAATGAAATGCGCGATAGAATCCTTTCGAATGTAGATGAGAAACTACGTGTGGGGGATGCTAATATTACCGAATTTGATAGTACAAGAAAAAAGAAATCCGGTAATAATGTAATAAAATTTGTAAAGAGATATGGTTCTATGGCAGCGGTCTTTGCTCTGCTGATTCTTGGAACCTATGGAGTTATCAGAACAGTTGGACTTGGCGGTTCAAAGTCAGAGACGGCTACTACAGCACCTGCCGAATATGAAACTGATTCTGCAACGGAAACAATGGAAGAAGCCACTTCAGAAGCTATGGACTATGCAGAGGTTACCGAAGAAGCAACCGAAGATGCTGCTTTACCTGAATCAGCAGATTCTGTTATGACGCCATCCATAAGTGCAGCAGAGGGTGCAAAGGGTTCGGAATCTGAGAATGCTATAGATTTTACAGGAAGTGCTAAAGAGGATTCAGCTTCCGAGGAGGCTGAGAGCCCGGCAATGACAAAAGATGAGTTTTCATCTGCATCAGAGCTTTCACAGGCTTTAGGATTTGATATTACAGACATTGAATCACTGAAAAATGAAGCAACAGGGGTTCAATATTTTAAATATGATGAAGGCGGAGAGATCCTTTATAAAACAGATAATAACAGCATAAGCTATTTTGCATCTGAAATCGGACTGTTCACCGGTTTCGAGGAATTAGATGTTAGTTCTTTTGAAAACAAAAAGCTTATGGAATTTGACAGTTACAGAGTTATCGCCTGCGGCGACGACACAACTTATAAATTTGCTTATTGGGAAAAAGATGGAATCATGTACTCCCTTGTTTCTGATAAAGGCATGACGGAAGAGGAGATTCAGACATACGTAAGTGAAAATTAAAGCCCCCCTCATCCGTCTGCTTCGCAGCCACCTTCCCCCCAAGGGGAAGGCTTTTTTACTTTGCCTTCCCCCTCTGGGGGAAGGTGGCTGCGAAGCAGACGGATGAGGGGACTTTTTTACATCAGCTCCTCATCATATATAGCTCTTTGTCCGCCAACATACTTAGGCCTGTGTCTTGCACAGATTATAGGAGCAGCGCCGATTTTTCGTAGTGATATACGCATCGGAACCACAACACTGTGCATATGCATACCAATCATGGTACCGCCGATATCTATTCCGGCGTCAGCTTTGCAATTGAGGCTTTCAACAAGAACTGGATCATCAAATCTCTCGTAGCATACAGTGCCAAGCGCGCCGCCTGCGTGATTTGGCTGAGGAATAGCATTTACCTGCTCGAAGCCGTATTTTTCCATGGTTTCTCTTTCAACTACCAAAGCTCTGTTAAGATGCTCGCAGCACTGAGCGGCTGCCAGGATTCCGTTTTCCTTAAGAACCGGAATAATGCCGTCATAGACAGCGTTTGCAACATCCACATTCGTGGCTGTTCCGATCTGGTCGCCAAGGACCTCACTGGATGAACATCCGATTACAAAGATGGAACCGGGACGAAGTTTTGCTCCTTCAAGTATTTCTGTTACTGCCTGTCTGCTCTGCGCAGTTATTTCTTCAAAATTCATAATGAACCTGCCTTTATTATTTTATAAGCCTCATTTATAGTGTTTTAAACAAGGCCAATATTCATGCATATCGCCAATATCCATTATAGCAGTACCAAATAAAGTAGCAACCTGGGTTTGGAAAAATAGTGCTCCATCCAAATTTTCCTTGCAATAATTCTCCCACTGTATAAAATCTTATGTGGAAATAAAACAGATCCATTTATTTTTTGAGGAGTATTATGAAAAACAAACTTAAGAAGCTATTGTCAGATCCTGTGCTTGTAATAGCGTGGATTCTGGCTTTTTTATCGTCATTTATCGTACGCCCGGATTCTGAATATGCCGGATACATTGATTTCAGGTCACTTGGAATACTTTGGGGACTTATGATCATCATTCAGGGTCTTCGCGAGAATTCAATATTTGAGAAAATCGGAGACGTACTTCTTTCAAAGGTTAAGAAAAGCTGGCAGCTTGCATTAGTTCTTGTATTTCTTTGCTTTGTAAGCAGCATGTTTATAACAAACGATGTGGCGCTGATTACCTTTGTGCCCTTCGCGCTTATGACACTTAGTAGCTGTAAGAGAGAAGACCTGATGATTCCTGTTATCGTGCTTCAGACTGTTGCGGCGAATCTCGGAAGCATGCTGACTCCTATCGGTAATCCGCAGAACCTATATCTTTACGGCCTTACAGGAATGGGAATCGGTGAGTTTGTGCTCTGCATGCTGCCTTATTCGGTTATGGCAGCGGTTCTTTTGCTTACAGCGATGCTTGTTCTTCCCGGAAAATCCAAGACTCTTGAAGGCAGAAAGAAGGATTATAATATAGTAAGACACTTTGGAAGCACCAAACAGATCGTAGTTTATTGCCTCCTTTTTGCGATTGCACTTTTATCAGTGCTTCGCATAGTTCCGTGGTTTATAATGGTGATAGCTGTTCTTGTTGTAGTTGCTGTTATGGATGGAAAAATCCTATTAAGGGCTGACTATATACTACTTTTGACTTTTGTTGGATTTTTCATTTTCACCGGAAATATGGGACGCATGGACTTCGTCAAAGAGAATCTGACAAAGCTGATGGAAGGACGCGAGTTTATCACTTCAGTGGTGGCCAGCCAGTTTATCAGTAATGTTCCTGCGACGCTGATGCTTTCAGGTTTTACAGAAAACTACAAGGAGCTTCTTGCAGGCGTAAATGTTGGCGGTCTCGGAACCCTTATCGCCTCTATGGCGAGCCTTATTTCTTTCAAGGCTTTCTCCAATGACTATAAGGAGAGCAGAGGAAAATACCTGCTTGTGTTTACTGCGGTTAATGTATTGTTCCTTGTGATATTTGTTGGAATGCACTTTGTGATTGTCTGATATTTCTGTGTTGCGGGATGATTATTATTTTATAATTTAGGATTACCCGTAGAACTGAAAAAAAGAAGAATATCTTGGTAATAGATTGAATTACTCGCACAAATATAAAGGATAGCAATATGGAAATTACAACCCTATGCTACATGGAGAGGGATGGGAAATATCTCATGCTCCACCGTATAAAGAAAAAGAATGACATAAACGAAGGAAAATGGATTGCACCGGGTGGACACTGCGAGAACGGCGAGAGCCCTGATGATTGTGTGAAAAGAGAAGTGCTTGAGGAGACCGGAATCAAGCTGAATTCTTTGAAGTTTAGGGGGATTGTGACGTTCTACTCACGTGCTGTGGCCGGGAACAGAGACGGATTATACGAGCCTTCGGAAGCTGAAAATGGCGATGTAACGGATTACATGTGCCTTTTCACATCCGATGATTTTGAAGGCGACGCAGGAGACTGCAACGAAGGCGTCCTTGAATGGATATCCAAGGACGAACTTGTAAAACTTGATCTCTGGAAGGGTGATCTGATTTTCCTTGATCTGATCAAAGACCCTGCGCAGCCGTTCTTTTCACTAAAGCTCACTTATGAAGGTGATGAGCTTGTTGAGGCTGTTTTGGATGGGAAGCTGCTGAATATATGAAAAAACAGCCTTATTCAATGTGCATACAACTGCGCAATAATATAGGAGCTTAATACAAATTACAGAATCTGCTCCATGCCAACCTTGTAGGGCTGCATTCCAAGTGATTCATAGAATTTCATGGCACTTTCATTGCAGTTCCAGACATTTAGGGTGATATTGTAGTAGCCGGCATCCTTGGCCCAGCCAAGAACATAGTCGTATAAACTTCTTCCGACATGCTGACCGCGGCAGTTTTCATCAACGCATAGATCATCGATATAAAGAGTCTTGATGTCTGTAAGAAGATTGTCATTCGGGTGCTCCTGGTGCACACAGAAGGCGTAGCCCAGCATCACATCATTGTCATCTACCGCAGCGAAAATAGGCCTTGAATCATCCTTCAGGATTACTTTAAGTTCATCGTCGGTATATTTATTATTTTTCTTAAAAAGATCGGGACGTCCCAAATGATGGACAAGATTAACCTGTTTTAAAAGCTCGTGAATCTGTGGAATATCCTTATCAAGTGCTCGTCTGAAATTCATTTTCATTCCTCCCAAGGTACTCGCGATTTTGAAGCATCGAATACCTTTTGTGATATAGTTATAGAAGTTTAAACATTAACAGTATAATTGAAATGGAAAAGATAGTGAATATAAATTACGCAAAAGAACTTGAAAAGAGAATACAGCAGTTCCAGAAGGAAGGACGTTTCCCAAGACTTCTTCTTCATGCCTGCTGCGCTCCGTGTTCATCCTACTGTCTTGAGTATCTTAGACAGTACTTCGATATCACCGTGTTTTTCTACAATCCGAATATCATGAATGAACCAGAGTACAGAAAGCGAGTGGAGGAGGAAAAGCGCCTCATAGCCGAATATAACAAACAGGTTGAAAACGGCGATTTTGAGGGGATGAATTCCGATGAAGGCGCCAGGAAAATCGAAATCATCGAAGGTGACTATATCGTAAGCGATTATCTTGAGGCTGTGAAAGGGCTTGAGAATTGCCCTGAAGGGGGCGAGCGGTGCACCAGATGCTTTGAACTTCGTCTTGAGGAATCCGCTCGGATAGCAAAAGAGCATAGCTTAGAGTTTTTCACAACAACGCTCACAATCTCGCCTTTAAAGGATGCAGCGAGACTAAACCGAATTGGAAATGAGATGGGGGAGAAATATGGTGTCTCGTTTTTGCCTTCTGATTTTAAGAAAAAAGACGGATATAAACGCTCTATAGAACTGTCACATAAATTCGACCTCTACAGGCAGGATTTCTGCGGCTGCGAGTTTTCAAGGCTGGAGCGGGAAAGCCAGGAGCGTGAGAGACAGGAGCAGGGTGAAAATGGAAGAAAACACCTTTGATAAAATCTATGATATTGTGAGGCAAATTCCCAAGGGAAAGGTTGCGACCTACGGACAGATAGCGATGCTTGCAGGAAACAGGCGCTGGAGCAGAGTCGTGGGCTATGCACTTCACGTTAATCCCGATCCCGAGCACATCCCGTGCTACCGCGTCGTGAACCGTGAGGGAAGGGTGTCATCGGCATTTGCATTCGGAGGAGAGAACATTCAGATAAAAATGCTTGAGGCAGACGGAATCGAATTTGTGGATGAGACTCACGTCGATATTGACAGATTCATATGGAAGCCCGGCACACCTGACATTTGAAATTTCAGATATTTGTGTTAGAATTCATTATTATTCATATTAGTTATAAGGAAGGAAGATTATCTTGGAAAAAATCTTAGAGTTAATTTCAAAAGAAGTTTCCGCTGCGTTTGAGGCAGCCGGTTTTGATGCAGAGCTTGGAAAGGTTACTCTTTCCAACAGACCTGACCTCTGTGAATATCAGTGCAACGGAGCTATGGCAGGCGCCAAGAAATATGGCAAAGCACCTTTCATGATTGCGGATGCGGTTGCTGAAAAGCTTCAGGGAAGCGAGATCTTTTCATCTGTAGAATCGGTTAAGCCCGGATTCCTGAATCTCAAGGTTAGCGAGGATTTCGTAAGAGGCTATATTGTGAAAATGCTCCATGAGCATCACTTTGGAATCAAGACTCCTCTTCATGCGCCTAATTTCATGATCGACTACGGCGGACCGAACGTTGCAAAGCCGCTCCATGTAGGACACCTTCGCTCAGCAGTTATCGGAGAGAGCATTAAGAGAATTCTCAAGTACGCAGGCTACAAGGTAACAGGCGATATACACCTCGGTGACTGGGGACTTCAGATGGGTCTCATAATCACAGAGCTTAAGCATCGTCAGCCCGATCTTCCTTATTTTGATAAAAACCACACCGGACAGTATCCGAAGGAAGCACCTTTCACTATCGGTGAGCTTGAGGAGATTTATCCTGCAGCCAGTGCTAAGTCCAAGGAGGACGAGGCTTTCAAGGCTGAGGCAATGGAGGCAACAAAGCTTCTTCAGGACGGCGATAAGGGTTATCGCGCACTTTGGCATCACATCATGAATGTGTCTGTAAATGACCTTAAGAAAAACTATAAGAATCTCAACGTGGATTTCGATCTCTGGAGAGGTGAATCCGACGTTCACGAAGTAATCCCGGGAATGGTTGATTACATGAAGCAGCACGGCTATGCTCATGAGAGCCAGGGAGCACTTGTTGTTGATGTTGCTGAAGAGACAGACACCAAGGAGATTCCGCCCTGCATGATCCTTAAGTCAGACGGAGCTTCACTTTACAATACAACAGACCTTGCTACTATTCAGCAGCGCATGGAGGAGTTCAAACCCGAAGGCCTCATCTACGTGGTAGATAAGCGCCAGGAACTCTACTTTACACAGGTTTTCCGCTGCGCTAGAAAGACTAAGCTTGTTCTTCCCGAGACAGAGCTTCACTTTGTAGGATTCGGTACCATGAACGGCAAGGACGGCAAGCCCTTCAAGACAAGAGAGGGCGGAGTTATGCGTCTTGAGAAGCTTATCGCAGAAATCGATGAGCAGATGTATAACCGCATCAAGGAAGGCAACCAGGAAATCGATGACACCGAGGCAAAAGATACAGCTCACAAGGTAGCTCTTGCAGCCATCAAATACGGAGATCTTTCAAACCAGCCTTCAAAGGATTACATTTTCGATATCGACAAGTTCACATCCTTCGAGGGAGACACCGGTCCGTACATCCTTTACACAATGGTACGTATCAAGTCTATCCTTTCAAAGTATGAGAACGAGGGCGGTAATGTTAGGGAAGCACTCCTTAGAAATGCAGAGTCCGCTGATGAAAAGAACTTGATGCTTCTTCTCACAAGATTTACGGATGCAGTGGAGAGCGCAGCAAGAGATCTCATGCCCAACAGAGTTTGTGCATATATCTACGAGCTGTCAAATGCGCTTAACAGCTTCTACCACTCAACCAAGATCCTCACTGAGCCCGATGAGGAGAAGAAGAGCGGATACATCGCACTCCTTAATGTAACACTTAAAGTGCTCGAGACAGGAATCGATTTACTTGGCTTTAGTGCACCGGATAGGATGTAACTCTGATTATGATTAATCTCAATAAAGAAGAATGTTGTGGCTGCGGGGGATGCTATGTTGCCTGTCCGCGTCAATGTATAACAATGAAAGAAGACAATGAAGGCTTTGTATATCCGTACATAGATAAGAACTTATGTGTAAATTGTCATATTTGTGAAAAATGCTGTCCTTCATTAAATGTAATTTCTAATACTTCTAATAAGAAATGTTATGTTGCTGTTAATAATTCTAATGAGCGAATGTCTAGTTCTTCAGGAGGCATTTTTGTACTACTTGCAAAAAAGATAATCGAAAGTGGCGGTGTAGTTGTCGGTGCGGCTTTTGATGAAAATTGGTTGGTTCATCATATTTTATGCGATAATAATGATAATCTGATCAAATTGATGGGCAGTAAGTATCTTCAGAGTCGAAATTTTGAAGCTTATGCAGCAACAAGAAGACTTCTGGAAGAAAACAGAAAGGTTCTCTATACAGGAACGGCCTGTCAAATAGCAGGATTGAAAGGATATCTGAAGAAAGAGTACGATAATCTTCTTACCGTAGATGTTTTATGTCATGGAGTTCCTTCTCCTGGAGTTTGGAAGAGATACTTAAGTGAATTGAAGCATTTGTATGGTGATGAAATTACAAGTATATCCTTTAGGGATAAGAGTACGGGATGGAATCAGTATTCAATGACAGTTGTTTTTGAGAATGGAGAGACTTATACAAAAAAACATAGTAATGATACATTTATGAATTTGTTTTTAAGTAATTCTATCCTAAGACCTTCATGCCATGTATGTAAATACAAGTCTCTTGACAGACCATCTGACATGACGATTGGAGATGCATGGGGAGTTGAGGACATATTTACGGAATTTAATGATAATAAAGGTTCATCCGTTATTATTGTTCATTCAGAACCTGGGCAAGAATTATATAATTCGATTTCATCATTTGTTTATCAGAAAAGTACAGAGATTGATAGGATACTTCCTGAGACAGCAGATTCACGTAAATCTGTTGGTATGCCAAGGGGAAGAGCATTAGGGTTTTTATATTATAGACTTGGCCGAAAGACGGATACAATTATTAAGGCAACTTATTCCAGGAAAATAACGTATAGAATATTGAGGAAAATAATAAAGAACAAATATTAAACAGACAGTAATTGATTTGATTGGATTCTTTGCTCCTGATAGGTTGTTTTTATAAAAATTGAATGTTGGTCATTTTTTAAGTGGAAACTTAATAGCATCGTGTGAGTTTTAAAGGCTTATATAGCCAAGGCTTCATGGAACCTTAAAGCTGTCAAGTACGAATTATGAACTATTTGCTTCATAATCCGTAGGCTTGGCGGCTTTTTTCTGTTATATACTATGGAACGTGAATTTCATCAAAAGGGAGGCAGTTTTTCTGATGAAGTATATAGCGAATAAAAGAACTTTTTCACTTACATTGGCAATGATCATTTCGATTTCGATTCTTCCGGTTTTCAATAAGTCGCTTACAGTATATGCAAAGACTTCGAACAAAACCATAACAGGTCTTGGAACAGGAGCAATTGAGAATCCTGTAAAAGGCGGCGGAGAGTGGAATTATGTCTACTACGGCCAATATGAAAATAAGAGTGTAAAATACAGGGTGCTTGATACAGATTGCACTGATTTCAGCGACTATGGAAAAATCAGCAAAAACACGATGCTGCTTGACTGTGACAGTGTTCTATATCATTTGATGCCGGGTACTTCCGCAGGGCTGATTGAGGATCTTAATGATCAGGGATTCCTTGATGCCGATGTTTTTACCGGTGCTGAAAAGGATGCTATAGCTTTTAGTAGAAAAGAAAGAAGGTCATCTTCAGACGGAGAAGGCGTTGACGGAGGTTTTGCGCAGCTAAAGGAGACAAAGATATTTGTACTTGATCCCAAAGAGGTAACAAATACAAGCTATGGATATAAGAACCAGGCAGAGGATTTTAATAGAATAAAAAAGAATATTACTACCGGAAGAAAGGATGACTGGTGGCTTCGACTTGGGAAAGAAGGAACAAAATTATTAAATAAAAGACTTTATAGAGTTGATAGTCTTGGAATAATTGGCTCCAGATCGGCGAACGAATCTGAAGGTGTAAGCCCCGCGTTTAACCTTAAAAAAGAATCCATACTCTTTTCATCATTAGTTGCGGGAACAGACAACGAGTATAAACTTACGGTTATCGATCGTGCGATGCAAACTCCGTCTGACATAAGAGGACATGTCGATGGTGATACTGAGGAAATAAGTTTTAAATTCCCTCATACAGAGGATGATGATGAGGTTTCATTTTCGGTGATCCTTTTAAAGAAGAGATACGAAGAAGGGCTGACAATAAGTAATGCTTCCGATTTTGCATATATACCGGTTGACGTTGCAAGCTCAAAGCAGTCCGGAAACGGTAAGGACATAAACAACTATGTGACCGGAACGTTTAATCTCCCTGAGAATTACAATGATTTCAAGTTTGCATATCTGGTATGTGAGAAAATCGGTGGCGATACAGAGACCGATTATGCAAACACTCCGAAGTATTTTGAGTTTAAAGCTGATGAGCATACTCACTCCTGGGAAGCTGAGTACCTTGGCGCAGGTGATGACAACGCTACAATAAAGTGTCTTGACTGCTCTGAAAGTTACACAATATCTATAACTGCAGTAAACAGAGACTATGGCGAGGCACTTAAAGTTGATATTCAAAAGCCCGAGAACCTTCCTGAAGAGATAGAAGTAAGTGATGTCATATACAGAGACAGAGAGGGGAATGAACTAAACGAAACCGATATCCATGAAATTGGCGAGTACACTGCCGCAGCAGTTATAAAATACAAGGATGAGGACGGCAAAGAGCAGCAGAAGGAGATTGCAAATAATTTCAAAATAACGAAGAAGGAACTGCTTCCTACAATGGTGACACTGAGCGAGGATTCTTACATTTACGATGGAGAGGAGAAGACGCCCGAGGTTACTGTAAAGAACGACGATATTGTGCTTGATAAGGATGACTATACCGTTGAATATAAGGATAACGTTGACCCGGGGATTGCCGATGTTATTGTCACTGCAGTGAACCCCAATTATTTTGGGAAAACAGTTAAAACCTTCAGAATAAAGAAGAGCTCCGTATCTGATAAAGAGAAGGAAATATCAGATAAGATTGATGACAAGCTTCATAATGATGATGACAAATCTTCGGATGATAAAAAGAACGATAAGGATGACGCTGAAAAGAAGGCTGAGGATATAGCTGATAAGACAGGCGTTTCCGATATCATTGACAGAATAGAGGAGAAATACAAAAAGGAAGATAGTAAATCTGCTGAAGTATCCTCCGGAAATGCTGTGGTAACAGAAGAAGTAAGCCAGCCGGTGGTTGTAGTAAATACAGCTTATCGTCACAATATTGGAGATAAGGTTATCTGCCAGGGTAATACTTATGAGGTTACCTCGAATGATGATACGGATCTTACAGTGAAATTTTTAAAGGCAAGATCGGCATCATCCGGTAGCATTACAATTCCCTTGTCCATCGTAATTGACGGCAACGAATACAGAGTAACCGAAATAACGGAGAATGCATTTAACGGTAATAAGAGCCTCAAGACGGCTGTTATCGGTGAGAATGTAGAGAAGATTGGTCAGAACGCTTTCTATGGCTGCAAGAAGCTTAAAAACGTGAAAATTAAGACACCGTTCCTTTCAAAGAAAACAGTAGGTAAGAATGCCTTCAAGAAGATCAACAAAAAGGCTAAGGTTCAGGTTCCAAAGAGCAAGCTCAAAGCTTATAAGAAAATTCTTAAAGCAAGTGGTGTTTCAGGAAAATCACAGAAGGTTACAAATAAATAAATTAAAGGCTTCCCTAATTACTGCCTTCCCCTTGGGGGAAGGCAGTAATTAGGGAAGCCTTATTTTTTTATATCGTTACATATTCAGCAAGCAGACTATATGTATTCTTAATTCCATCAATATGAGTTCTCTCATAGCCATGACTTGCTCTGGTGCCGGGACCAATTGCAGCGTGCCTTATATCGAAGCCTGCCACAAGCGCCGGATCAGCGTCTGTTCCATAGTGTGGAGTGAAAATATCGGGGACATAGTCAGCACCGGATTTTCTGCCGGCTTCCTCAAGCTCTTTTATCATGTCAAGATTATAAGGGAATCTACTATCCATGCAGAATACTGAAACCTTGCGCTCAGAGCTGGTCTGTTCAGGTCCGATGCAGGCGATATCCAAAGCAAGGAAATCCTTAACATCGGAAGGAATGCAGGATCCGCCGTGTCCAATCTCTTCATAGAAGGGAATGAAAGCATAAATCTTACGATTTAATTTTATTTTGCCATCTTTAACATCGTGGAGCAGTTCCATAATAAGTGCGACAAGTGCCTTATCATCAATAAAGTGTGATTTGATATAGCCATTGGCATATGTAAATCTGGGTTCAACAGCTACATAATCACCAATTTCTATACCAAGCTTTCTGACATCATCAGCGCTCTTTACATCCTCATCAAGAACTACAAAAGAATTGGTATCAAAGCTTGCAACTTCTTTGTTTAATTCGTCTTCTGTGACGTGAACTGAAGCATTCTTTCTCTGGACGCAGCCGGTTATAACATTTCCGCTTCTTGTATGAATACGAACATTCTCACGCTCGGTATGATATGCGTAGAGACCGCCAACCTTGTATACCTTAATTGTGCCATCATCATTGATGTGGCGAACCATCATGCCGATTGTATCGCCGTGAGCGGTGATGAGGAGCGGATTCCCTTCGCCGCCGATTTCAGCTAAAATGCCGCCCTTGTGAAGGGTGGTGGTTTTGAAGCCGAGCGCCTCGATTTCCTTTATAAGATAATCCTGAAGCTCGTGGTACTGACCTGTGACGGAATCAATAGCCAGCTCCTTTTCAAGCTCTTCAAGATATCGTTTTTCATTTAATTCATAGCTCATAAGATAAACCTTCCTTGTTTTGATAAAATTGTGACTAGTGGTCACTAAGATATAATAGCATAAAAAATAAGACATAGGTCACTGACTTATGTCTTATTCTACATAGCGAGAGGGGGATTCGAACCCTCGACACCGCGGGTATGAACCGCGTGCTCTAGCCAACTGAGCTATCTCGCCATATTCATTTTTTTGTCGTCTCTTGCCGACCGACTAGGATAGTATATCGCTCCCCAAAGGTAATGTCAACAATAATTTTAAATTTTTTTCAAAGAATTTTTGGAGCTCTATAAAGGTAATTATAATACTTTTATATCGCTTTTTTAATAGTGAGTTAATTGACTTTGGATTTTCTCTAAAATACCATAAAGACATGATTAATCTTGTTTCAATTTATTCGTCCAATATAGTTGGACTTTTGGTAATGGCAGTGATCCTGCTCAGCCGTGGATGGCGAATTCAGAACAAGAATTCCGAAAGTCTGATACTTCTTGTGATGATTTTTTCTGTTATATCCGGCTGTATCGTTGATCCACTGGTTTTCTATTTTGATGGAAAGCCTGGGACATTTGTTCGCATTTTTTTGTATATTGGTAATTCGTTCCTGTTTTTCTTAAATGCCGTTATAGGACCGGCATATATAACTATAATTGTCAGACATATCAACGAAAGCCAGTCCTGTAGACAGAGGCTGATTGTATATTCATTGTGTCTAAGTGAGATACTGCTTCTTCTTATAAATATATTTAAACCTCTTGTGTTCCTGATTGATGAAAACAATTGCTATCGAAGGCTCTCTTTTTATGGCGTGTACATAATAGTTGAGGCCTTTTTCCTGCTTTATGGACTGTATGAATACTTTGCGGCGAAGCGGAGAGGTAGGATTCTCAGCTTTTTCCCGACATGGCAGTTCCTTGTTCCCATTGCGGTTGGTATGCTGGTGCAGACGGCATTGTACGGAGTATCTTTGATCTGGCCGTGTGTGGGTGTGTCTGTGTGCTGCATAGCACTGAGCCTTCAAAATGAGAATATCTACCTGGACAAACTGACAGGTGCGTTTAACCGTTTTTATCTTAATGAAATAGTGAATGCAGCAAAAAAACGCGGAGAAAAACTTTCGGCCTTAATGCTTGATATGAACGGATTTAAGCAGATAAACGACAACTATTCTCATACGGAAGGCGACAATGCACTAATTGCTATGGCCGATATTTTGAACCAGGTAGTAATGAATAACGGCGTTGTTATCCGCTTTGCAGGAGACGAGTTTATCGTAATTCTGGATAAAACAGCAACACATTCAATCGCTGATTATAAAGAATTTATTGCTGATGCTATAGAAGATTACAATGACGCGTCAAAAAAACCTTATAAACTGTCTGCGGCCATCGGTGGAGATATCATCGACCTAAGCACCGATGAGAACATCGATCTGATAAGCGAAATTGATAAGCATATGTATGCTGACAAAGAGGAGTACTATAAGAAGAATAACAGGCGTAAGAGGTAGGAAGTATCATTTTCACCGCGATTTGAGGATATTTCCATTTTGTGGTATATTTCAAAGAAGGCAATTACAAGAGAAATGCCAATTAAGGTATTTCTCTTTTATTTTTATATAAAGGATTATCCTTATGTCAGACCAGAATATTGAATTATTCAATCACATACTTGAGAGGGAATTCCAGGGGATTAGCCTCGAAAATCAGATTATGTTACTCATCATAGAAACCTGCATAGTTTTTATTCCAGGCTTGATTTTCTTGATTAAGAAAAAAACCTCGTTTGGAAAATTACTGCATGTTTACCTGCTGGTATTATATCTGGGAGTTATTTTGACCATGACCATTTTCCGTCGTCCCATCGGAACGAGACCAGGGATAGTGCACCTTAATGTGGATACAGGCTTTTCTTTTGGGGGAATAGTCTCCTATTGGAGTGCTGCGTTTAGCACGCTTAACACAATCTTGTTTATTCCCTGGGGAATGATTATTTGTCCGTTTTTCAGTAAAAAAAGCCCCATAACCAGGATTTTAATTACTACAATTATTGGTGCGTTTACCAGCCTTTTCATAGAGATTACACAGCTTCATACTGCTACTGGAATGTTTGAACTTACGGATATTGTAACGAATACGGCAGGAACATTTATCGGTGCGATCGTTGTTGCAGTGCTTTGCACGATATTTAGACCGAGAAAAGGTAAGGAACAGATGGTAAAAAGATTTTTAATTATATTAGGTAGCATATGTAGCATTTTGATTCTTGTTGCAATTGGATATAACTATTGTGACCAGGATGTTTTTATGAGAAAAGATGATGTTACATTCTATAGTAATCTCAATATATTTAATTATTTCAGATTTCGAAAGTCTACATGGGACAGTGGAGAACCACAAGAACTGAGGTGGAAAGCCAAAAACGTATTTTGCAAGGATGGGAAAATGGTTCTCGAGCTATGCAATGAAGAACCAAAACTTACCGGTGGAGAAGTATGTACAAAGAGAACATTTGGATTTGGCTTGTACCAGGTAAGAATGAAACCTATAAAAAATACCGGCGTTGTTTCGGCCTTCTTTACATATGATAAAGTTGGAGATGAGGGAACGGAAATAGATATTGAGTTTCTGGGATATGACACAACAAAGGTTCAGTTCAACTACTATACGAATGGAGTCGGAGGACATGAATACTTATATGATCTTGGGTTTGATGCCTCTGAGGAATTTCATGAGTATGCTTTCAACTGGACCGAAGATTCTATTCAATGGTTTGTCGATGGCGAATTGGCTCACGAAGTGAAAAGTGAAGATATTCCGCAGATGAAAGCAAAAATAATGATGGATGTGTGGGCGGGAGATAAACCGGGGTGGCTAAAAGAATATGATGGGGCCTCTCCGCTTTACGCATATTATGATTGGGTGTCATATAAGGAATTGCAGGAATGAATCATGAGGGTAATGAACTGACCCCCCAAATGTTGGACACTATAATAGATTAACTAAAAAAGTAAAAAAAGAAACCCCAAATGCAATTTAGTGAATATCTATTCGCTAAATTGCTTTTTTATACACAAGGCTATATAATCAAATTACTAAAAAGAATTTCAATATTATCGGAATTATGATATATTGTACTCTGTTGATTTTATATATCACATTTTCAAATGTTAAAACAATATAAAGCGGATAAACAATTTGAATTGCAGAGGAAACCACATAGGAGGTAAAAGTATTGAAAAAAACAAAAATTATCAAATTACTTTACGTGGGGGTGGTATCATTATTTTTGCTAAGTACATGTGGAGATATAATTTATGCTAGCAATAATACAAACGGTATTTACAACCTAAGCAGAGAAGAGATAATTACTGCACAAACAGATAAATACAATTCAAATGATCTAATACGCTGGGATTCTTATTATCAGTCAGAAAAGGATGTTCATGATGGCAATATCCCTGTTTCGCTATTAGATGATCCGGTTTATTGTTCTATGAACCTTCCATCAGAATCAAGAAGTGACTTTATGATTAAGGCAAGGAGAGATAATGGACATATTATCGGTGATACAAAGAATCCGAAGTCACAGAAACTTCTTTCAATGGGAGCAATTTATCTGTCAACAGATAAAAAACTACCCCAAAACTTCTCAGTTTATCTTGGAAAAATCAAATTATTTGCATATTCAAAATCCAAGCAAAATTGGATTACGATTGATAGTCAGCCCTATCCATGTAGCGTATTTCTATATGAGCTTCCTTGGGAGAATCATAAAGCATATAAGCCTGAAAAGGTTACTAAAACAAATTCGTATATAAAAATAGATCTTACAGATAAGGATATGGATAGTAGGGTGATTCATTTTTGGGGAAAATCGGTTCCTCTTGATAAAAATGATTATCTATATTTTGCATGCGCCTATGAATTCTGGGTTAGTAGTTCTGCAAGTGGATTATTTACTGCAACCAGTGGTATTGATATAAAGGATGCGACAGGCGCTAATACAATAGAACAGTTATATAGTTCAAGGGGATTGACATGCGTTACAACTAAAAAAACTCAGTGGGGTCAGACAATTCCAAATTCAGAGTACTTGAAGTGTAATTCATCTATTCTTAATGAACTTTATGAAAGTGATAAGACGGAAATACCAAATAAAAATAGCAATACCAAAAAGGAATACAGCCAAAGTAGTACAGGTGAAAAAAATAATGCCACAAATAAAGAGGACTCAAATGAAAAAAGTAATCAGGATAGTAGTAATAAGGCCACAGAATACAATAAGATAAGCGAGGATACAGAAAAAAAGACTAGTGAAGAACAAGAGTATACTAGTAAAAATTCACCTGATAATAATACCGAAGACAGTGATAAGGGCAACGAGTTAGTTGATGACAATGATACCAGGATAGATGGAAACAATAATGATATTAGCAGTAATGAGACTAGCTCTATTGATGCTATGTCTGCGGTAAGTAATAATACTGATAATACTAAAAAGAAAGCGATAAAACCCAAAACGCCAACAATCAAAAGAATAATTCCGGGCAAACGAGAATTTACAGTAAAATGGAAAAAAAGAGTAAATAACATTAAAGGATATCAGATACAGTACAGCACAGATCAAAATTTCAAGAGGAATGTACAAACTTTAAAGGTAAAAAAATCAAAGATATCAATAACTGTCAAAAAAGTAAATATGAAAACAAAGTATTATATACGAATTCGAGCGTACACAAAATGTGGAAAATGTGTGTTGTATTCTAAATGGAGTAAAAACAAAAGCATAGAGCTTCACTAGTAATTAAATTCATATGTTATAAAATTAGTAATTGATTTTTATTAGAGCCTGAGGTTTTGGAGCAGGCTCTATTTTTATTTGGGATTCACCGTAAATACACAAAATCAGATTGAAAGATGGTATAATTATGAACTGGTGTGGGTAGCTATGAATATTTATATATGAGAAATATGCAGAATAATTACATTATTTTATTTAAATATATACTAAGAAGAGAGGTAGAGGGGCTTACTCCTACCAATCAGTTGACTTTACTGGCAATAGAAGCGGTGATAGTGTTTGTTCCGGGACTAATTTTACTTAAAAAGGGAAAGGTAAGCTTTGGAAGAGTGCTACATATATTTTTACTTTTCGCTTATGCGGGCGTATTGATGTCCCTTACTATTTTAAGGCGTGAACCCGGGTCAAGAGCCGGAATAATGATCCTTAAGCTGAATCTTGGTTTTGGACTGTTTGGAGAAAAAAGGCTTTGGAATAGTATTTTTAGTACGTTGAATATATTATTATTTGTTCCGTGGGGACTTGTAGTGTGCCCTTTTTTTAGAAGTAAGAAGTTTGCTGCAAGAGTTCTCGTTACAACTATTATTGGCGCAGCAACAAGCCTCTTGGTAGAATGTACCCAATTCTATACCGGAACGGGACGATTTGAGATAAATGATCTGGTGACCAACACGATGGGAACCTTTATCGGGGCAGCAATTGCTGCAATTATTTTTAGGAAGAAAAATAATGATAATCATTTTTTTAATGATGTTAATATGATGAGGTAGTGTGATGTGCAAGAGAAAAAACACAATATATTTTTAAATAGATAGGGGGAGTTACTATTGGAGTACCTTTTTTTGTATATTTTTATATTGCTTATTCTTATTCCTGGAATTAAATTTGAACGCGAGGGAATAAACGAGATTGTTTTAATTCAGAAAAATGTAAATAAATTAAGAGGCATATTTGCGATATTAATTATATTTACTCATTGTACTTTAGCTTACGGTAACCTTCCCACTATACTAATGCCGCTTAGGAAAGTGAGTACCTTTTGTGTGGGCTTTTTCTTTTGCCTATCAGGATATGGTTTGGCCTTATCATATGGTTCAAAAAAAGATTATCTGAAGGGCTTTCTTGTCAGAAAAATTTCAAAGATATTTTGCGCAGCGGTTCTTTCCAGAATCGTTACGGAGATTATGCTCCTTATTACAATCGGGGAAAAAATGTCTATAAAAAGTTTATTCAAGGATATGAATTGGTATATATATGCGTTATTGGGGTTATATATTTTATACTATGTGATATATAAGTTTTCTCGAAATAGTCGGACTAAAGCTTTGGGGATATGGTTAGTAGTTATATTTATGACTTCTATTATTATGGAACTATGTAAAATAAGTTCGCTGCCTATTGGAAGAAGTTATTATATAAGTGAATGGGCATTTCCTATTGGAATCACAATTTATGAATACAGAGATAAAATCAAGCATGTTTTTTTGAAATATAATGTCTGGGTGGTAGGGGGGATGTTATTGATGCTTGTACTTACTTTCATAATGTCACTACGAGCAACGGACTATAGTATTATGGATTTGATAAGTCATAATTTGATGCTGATACCTTTTTATTTCTTTGTTATGCTCATATGCAGGTACTTCACTTTTGATAATGGTATATTACGGTTTTTAAGTAAAATCTCATTTGAAATATATTTATATCAATTTGGATTTTTGATTCTGTTTAAAAATCGCTTAAAGTCAATTGGTATTAGTTATTTTTGGTTGACGTTAATACTTACTGTGGTACTGGCATGGATGATAAGGCTAATATCTGGTAAGGTTAGAGATTACGTAAGTATTAGTAGAATGAAATAAATGTGGATTCAAAAACACTTCATTAGTTTTGAATTTTGATTAAAAATACTTGCATTATTTCCATGCAACCATTATTCTACTTTAGTATTTTTTGATATATTTTTGGGAGGATGTTTTTTTTATGAGAACTTATCTTGTGACAGGTGGTGCCGGATTCATCGGTTCCAACTACATACACTATATGTTTAAGAAATACGACAACGAAATCCGCATTATAAATGTGGACGTACTTACCTATGCAGGTAACCTTGAGAACCTCAAGGATGTCGAGGACAGAGATAACTACACATTCGTTAAGGCAAATATCTGCGACAGAGATGCCATCAACAAGATTTTTGAGGAAAATGACATCGACAGAGTTGTTCATTTTGCGGCAGAGAGCCATGTTGATCGCTCAATCGTTAATCCCGAGATCTTCGTTGAGACCAACGTTCTCGGAACAGCTACAATGCTTAACGCTGCAAAGAAGGCGTGGGAGCTTCCGGATGGTTCCTTCAAGGAAGGAAAGAAGTTCCTTCATGTAAGTACCGATGAGGTTTACGGATCACTTCCCGAGGACCCTAATGCATATTTCTATGAGGATACACCTTATGATCCACACAGCCCTTACTCAGCAAGTAAGGCAAGCTCAGATATGCTTGTTAAGGCTTATATGGATACATATAAGTTCCCTGCAAATATAACCAACTGTTCCAACAACTACGGACCGTTCCAGTTCCCGGAGAAGCTTATACCTCTTATGATTCACAATGCTCTTGAGGGTAAGGCACTTCCCGTTTACGGCGACGGTAAGAACGTTCGTGACTGGCTCTATGTTGAGGATCATGCCAAGGCAATCGATATGGTTCAGGAACAGGGCAGACTTTTCGAGACCTATAACATCGGCGGACACAATGAGAAGCAGAACATTGAGATCGTTCAGACCATCATCGATGTACTTCGCGAGTCTCTTGATGATTCAGATCCCAGAAAAGAGAAGCTCACAT
>NZ_FOBE01000046.1:0-18106 GCF_900109475.1 Butyrivibrio sp. ob235 | reverse complement strand
GTAACATGTTCAGCTGATGTGTACTAATAGGTCGAGGGCTTGTCCAAAAAGGATATAGAACAGAGAGAAATGGATTTAAGATGAGTATTCAGTGTTCGGTTTTGAAGGTACGGAAAAGCCATATACAGATGGCAGATAATCCTCAATAGCTCAGTCGGTAGAGCATTCGGCTGTTAACCGAAGTGTCGTAGGTTCGAGTCCTACTTGGGGAGCTAAAAAGCGGAGAAATCCGAAATAACCTGTAAGACAGGAACACGGCTCCGTGGTCAAGTGGTTAAGACATCGCCCTTTCACGGCGGTAACACGAGTTCGAGCCTCGTCGGAGTCATCAATAAGGAGCTTTAGCTCAGTTGGTTAGAGCAACCGGCTCATAACCGGTCGGTCCTGGGTTCGAGTCCCCGAAGCTCCATTTAAGAAGTCGCTATAATAGCGACTTTTTGTCAATAAAATGCCGGCGTGGCGGAACTGGCAGACGCCCGGGACTTAAAATCCCGTGGGTAGCGATACCCGTACCGGTTCGATCCCGGTCGCCGGCAGTAGTGTGTTGGTCGCAAGCTTAGACTTTATCTGAGTTTGCGACCTCTTTCATTTTTTATACATTTGGTTCAAACTGGTTCAAATTTGGTCCAACTCAGTAAATATCAGCATCTAGACGATTTAAGTTGCACACAATGTTATGCATTAAATTTGCATAATCACTCATGATACACCAAGTATCAATCCGAGCTGTTCTTCCATATCCTTAGGATCCTCAACATCTTCATAGATATAGTGTTCTGTCATTCTTCTATTGGAGTGACCAAGATTTTTTTGTAAAAATGCAATATCTACACCGGATGATCGCATTATTGATGCTACAGTGAAGCGAAGTTTGTGACTTGAGAGATATGGAACACCTGCTTCACCACAATACTTTCTAAGGCGCTCATTAAACGTGTCGTTGTTGATTGGCCTGCCATGACACATAAAGAGATATTCCCCATCAGGGTTTATTTCTTTTGCCATATTTAGAATCTCGACAGCTTCAGAAATAAGAGTAATCTCTCTTACTGAGTAGTGGGCATTTCCCTTTGGAAGCTTTTCATTTACTCGTCTCGGAGCTTTGTCAACCTTAAGGTATTTGGTATTGACAGCATATTCAGATTCTTCTACAAGCTGATGGCGTATTGTCAGAGTATTACCTGAAAGGTCATCATAACGTATTGCCCTTAATTCTCCAATTCTAAAAGTAGAGTATAGTGCAAGTTGGATAGCAAGGGTATAACCGTCCTGCTTAAGCGTCCTGAGGTATTTTAAGAGCTTTTGGCGTTCATCTTTTCTGAATGCCTTATTCTGATGATTGGGTTCTTTGAATTTGAGCTCTGTAGTGACAATAGATGGGATGAAATTAACCGCAATATATTCATTTTCAGCTGCAAAGGTAAAGACTCCGTTAAGTGCAGATTTTCGGTTAACAAATGCCTTTCTTGTTATAAGACCCGGACCAGTCCAGCGCTCATACATATATTTGATATCTCTTTTCTTGATATCGCTTATCTGCATTTCAGCTATAGGCTCATTCTTGAAGACATTTTTTAACATGGACAGATCTTCTTGTATTGTCTTATTGGATTTAACTCCATGCCTTATACGCATATCGACCCATTCAAGATATACTTCTTCAAAGGTGTGAACAAAAAAGTATTCATAGAGTTTTTCGACAAGCTCTTCACGGCTGTTTGCGTAGAAGTCAGGATTACGGCTTTTCCATCTGCCATCAGATAGATGATAAAACAAATCTCCTTTCGTTCTGGGATGGGCTGTCTTATAGACAGCCTCGACAAGTTTAGTCTTTTTCTTCGAAATCATTTCATAAATTGTTCTGGTCTCGTATGAATCGAGATTATCAAATCTTGCAATATTTTTCAAATGAGATATATTTCTTGATTCTTCTTTATCTGCATCAGTTACGATGCAGGCTAACTTTTTGGTTGTTACTTTTTTCATATTTCCTCCGTTTTTTGCATAGAAAAAGGCACAAGATACGGAAAATATCCGCACCAAGTGCCTTATAAATGTTTGATGTTCTGTTGATATGCCTGCTTGCAGGCAATAAAAAACAGCCCGGTAAGGACTGATTTGTAAACTGATAAACTCTGATTTTCCAAGAGTTGTTTCATTTCATATGCTTTTTGTAAATATTTTTTTATACTTTCCCGGTTTATGGGTTTATCGGTTTACAACATTCAAGTTCTTCCTGAAGGAAAGGTACTTCAGATTCCATTCCTGCAGGGATATCCTTAAATTCGGGCTTTTTAATGAGTACCCATGCTTTCTGAGTACCATAAACAGGAAATCTATGTGTTGAGATTTTTTTATAATCAGACATCTTCTGATCCATGATTTCTGCAATTGCATTGGATTCCCACTGAGCTGGCGTATCATAGCTCATATGATCAAGAGCTTCTTTGTACAGCATCTTTACGCAGACATACTGCGGGACATGATCATCAAGGAAGTTTCTGATGGCTGTTTCCATAGGATCTTCCGGTGAGTGCCTATCCTGCGCAATAAGAAGGTCACCATATAATTCTTTTGGAAGTGTAAGTCTATAGTCACCGGATTTGTATATTTCCATGATTTCAGCCCATAGCTGTTCGATATATGCTCTTGAGGCTTCTTCATCGTCAAGAATATGACACTCAGCATCTTCCATGTGAACCTCTATAGGAAGAAATCGTCTATTACCGGACTTATCCATTGGCAGGAACTGTGTCTTGTTTGATGTGCCAGCAAAAACACACTGCCTTGGATGATCGACTGCTACCGTGTCGTAGGGAGTTCGATAATTGTCGCTTTGTCTGCTGATGAAAGATTTGGTTTCTTCAACTACCTTGGCATTTAGGATTGCCAACATTTCAGGCATCTCTACAATCCAATGGCCCTGTAAGCGCTGGAAAACTCTGTCATCATCGAGCTTTTTGAGATCATCTGTAAAATATCTGTCTTCCATTGCAAGGAAGCGCAGGAAAGTAGATTTACCTGCTCCCTGACCGCCTACAAGGCAGAGCATAAGTTCAAACTTACATCCGGGATTAAATACTCTGGCTACAGCTCCTAACATGAAGACTTTAAGTGAAGCTGTTGATAATTCAGTTTTCTCTACTCCAAGGAAATGATGAAGTGCATCGGGGAGTCTGGACTGTCCATCCCATGATAGAGATGACAGTTTTTCTCTTATTGGGTGATAGCTGTTATCACTGGCAACAACACTCACTGCTCTTGAGATATGCTTATCTACTTTCAGGCCGTAGATTGATTCGATATAAGTTATGATATGATTGAGATCATTGTCGCAGTAGGCTGTACCATAGCGTTTCCATCCCAGAGGACGGCAAATATCAATCTTGTCGCTGAACTCGTTGTAACGTATCGCTCCTGCAAAGAGTGGGTCATGCTTTAGGACGAGCTGGCAGTTATAATTGCTCTGCCTGATATTTCCTTTAGCATCACGCTCAAAGAGTTCTTCAAGAGACTTGTCGTTATTGTTGTCACTAGCGTTTTTGTTATTAGCTTTTACAGAAGCTGTATTTGTATTATCAGCAGTAAGAATTGCTTTTATCTGAGCTATCTGCTCATCTGTTAATTTCTCTAAGTCTATATTTGACATGTTCAATTTCTCCTTTGTAATTGTTAATAAATTCAATCTGCTCAGTTCTGGTTCCGAATGTCAGCTCATCTATCATCCAGTCAATTTTGTCCAGATTCATAAGTGCTTCCTCAAAAAGCGAATTGCACTTGTCAAGCTCCTCTATGGACTTGGGAGCATAACCCTGTTTGAAAGTCCGAAGCTTTTCACGATACTGATGCAAAGAAAAAAGAGCATCCCGTATATATAAGTTAAGAGCTCTTTTTAGCTGGTATTCATTGTTTTGCTGTATGATGTGAGGATTGGGCTTTGATATCTTGGGATTGCCTGATGAAGAAAACTGGCTACTATTTGTACCTGTATAGTTAATAGGGTTATAGTAATCGATGATCCTGAAATCATTTGCTATCTTCTTGGCAGCATCAAATGGTCTGAGACCGTAAAGCTTTCCAACAAAATCGATTACATCACCTGTTTTCCCACAGCCAAAACAGTAGTAGCGGATATCAACCTTCATGCTGGGGGTATTGTCATTGTGGAAGGGACAGTGGCATAAGCCACTGCTTCCAACTTTGATCCCATAAAAAGAAGCTGCATCCCGACAGGACACAGCCTCTTTAATGGCTTTAAAAATATTCACTTGTAATTGTCCTCCTTTAATAACGCCGGTTTGTTATCTGACATAGTCCGGTCGGATGCGGATACCGTAACCGACCAAAATACGGTCGCTAACGGTAACCAGCTCCTATCTTTCCATGTCATATGAGCGTTTTCTTGTCCGTGTACGTTCCAAATCTCTATCCTGTGCTCTTACTGGCTCGGATTTAGTAATACATTCGATTTTGAAAGCATTGCTGGCAATCTTTTCCAAATCTTCGTATGTCAGTTCCATCTTGTTAAGGTCATCAGTGAGCTGCTCAAGTTCTTTGCTCAAAGCATTCCAGTCGCATTTCGCATTCCCCCAGAAATTGTCCAGCATTCTTCTTGCAAGGTAGAAGTTATCAAGTTCCTTAGAATGCTCATCTTTGTATTTTTCCTTGTAGTAATTGAACTTTTTTCGCTGCAAACTCTGGTAAACAGGAAGGTATTTTTTGTACATCTCCCGATAGCGCATGACATTGTTGATCTGTGCAATACGAATTTTCTTTTCTCTCATATCTTTTTCCATGGCATTCACTTTGTCATAGGAAGCTCTCACAAAATCTTTAAGATCATCAAAAGAGCTGATCTTGTTCTCTTCAAGGAAAAGAAATACACTGGCACGTTCCTTGATATTACGAATCTTTCCTTTCTGACTGTAGGCTTCATCATAACGGTGATCATAATAGTCATTAAGAAGAGAGCAGAGACCAGGAGCATGGACATCTTCCTTTTTACATTCAGTCAAAAATTCATTTATCCATGAGAAAATATCACTTAGCTTTGCTGCCAGCTTGGTCAGAAGAACGTTTAACATCTTCACACGGCGGTTATGGTTGCCCTTATTTGTCTTTATACCTTTTGCTTCCATAGCACGCACATGAGGCCCTTCATGGATTGTGGGAAGGATATCAAGGCCCATCTCAGCATAAGATCTGGAATCGATCCGACAGGTTAGCCCTTTCTTCTCAAATGCCTCGTTGAAAATATCAGCGTAAGCTTTTCTCCATTCTCTTAGTGTTTCAGGTGATCCCCAGTCAGTAGTTGGAACAGCATTGAATTTCTGTTTTCCTTTTTCATCGAGAACAGGTTTGTTATTTTCATCAAAGAGATAAACCCGATGCTGTTTTTCTCCCCATGTTCCATCTTTGTTAAGCGGTCTTATCGGTATTAGCATGTGCACATGAGGATTTGGAATGTCATCTTTTCTTACAGGATTATGAATTGCATAATCAACAATCATTCCTCTTGCAAGGAAGTTTTCTTTGATGAAGCGCTGAGCTGTCTCAAGATTTTCTTCATAGGTCAGTTCATTCTGGAGAGCAAAGTTGAAATTGTAACAGAGCTGAGCTTTAGGATGCTTCTCTGTTTTTTCAACTTCGTTCCATAAGGTCTCCCTGTCTTTTAATCTTTCAGGGGCATAGTCAGGTAAAAGAATCTCTGAATATAGGACACCACCCTTCTTTGTGTAGTCATGTGTCTTGCCGTAATAATCATCACGGATTCTTTCTCCTGAGATATAAGATGCAGAAGCAACACTGCTCTGACCTTTACCTCTGCTTACCTGAGTTACATTGAAGTGATACATTGCCATGATCAGTCCATCTCCTTTAACTTGATATCAAAAAGAATTCTTTCGATGTGAGCTCTGATCCCGGGAAAAGAAAAAAGAGCATCACAGAATTCCATGAACTGGTTATCTGTTAGCTCTTTTGTTTCGGGAATCAGAAACTCGATGTGTCCGGCTCTTGTACATAACCTGTGAGTGCGGGCTGCTCTTGATTCTTTTTCTTTTGTTTCAATACGGTTTTCTTCCAAAGTGACTTTGTGATCACTCTGGTGAACTTTAACTTCTGCTTCATCCATTTTTGTTTTCCACTTTAACTTTTCGTTTCTTAACTTTTCGAGATTGGGATTGGGATGAAGCTGTTCAAGAATACTTGGTTTGTCTGCCATAAAAATTTCCTCGCTTTCTTTTTGTGGTTTACATTGACTGCTCAGATTTGAGCAGCCTTTTTGTTAATAGTTTCTTTTTGCTTTTTTACATTTGCCTAGCAAATCCGGAGCGATAGCGAACGCAAATCGGCGAAGCCGGATAGACTTTTGCGGAGCAAAGCGCACGTACCTCTGAAAGAGGTATAGAAGTGCGCCCTTGCCCTTTATGTGCAAGGGAAAAGAGCTAGTGTAGTCTTAGTGCTGTTGTGATATACTTAACGTTGTTGTCCTAAACACTACTGAAAAAGTAATAGCATTTTGAGCAAAAAAGTATTACTCTTTCACTAATAGGAGAAAACAGGTTACAAAAGCGGAAGTGTTTTTTGAAAACAAATAAAAAAATATGGAAATAGTTTAATGGGGAAATATAAAGACCTTGATGTTTTTGAAGAGAGGGGATTTCTGACTGAAGAGGAAAGAGATGAGCTTCTAAAACGAGAATCAAGAATTTTGGCGCTTAAGCGTATTGAAGAAAGTGCCAGAACAGAAAAAGAATTTTATGAAGTAATTGATATCTGGAACAGGCTTGATGATAACAGAGAACGAAAAGAAAGAGCTCATGAGATTGGAAGGCCTGAGAGTATTTTAGAATGGAACAGCTGCGAATTATCAAATGCCAGCATCTTTAATTATGACAAGGTTCTTGATGCACAGAGGCAAAAGGGAGAGTTTATCGATACCATATATGATCATCCAAAAGGTATGTGTCAGTTGGTGACTAATGGTTTTCTTACAGAGATCATTGATGAGTTAAAGCAAAGCAGAAAGGAACTTATTTATTATCTTGTTATCAGGGATTACACCACATCAGAGTATGCTCAGGTAACAAAAACGACAGATCGTAATGTCAGGGGGACAAGGAAAACTGCTATAAACAAGGTCAGGAAAGAATTTGCTAAAGCATTGAAATGTATGGAAGAGCAGTCGTTACCACTTACAATTGACGAACGATATTTCCTTAAGCAAGGAGTGAGAAAAGAAAAGGCATGAGAAATTTGTTTGAACACACAAGCGCACCATGGTTGCGTTATTCTAGTTATGAATATATGGAAAATGAAAATGGGGAGCTTTACATTGTTGTTTCCAAAGGTGCTAAGGCTGAAATGTATTCCCCGATGAGGAATGCTGAGATAATAGTAATGGATGCTGTTAAGGCTGGAAGATTGGCTGCAACTGATAAGAGGAGTGATGAGGCTAAGAGACAAATACTTGATTTTGTGAACAAGTACGGATTTCTTGGTTTAATGACAGCAATTCCTACCACGGCAGACTTCATTGAATATGAATCTGTGTATTTTCCTAAGAATCATTTCATAACAGAAGAGTCGCTTTCCACAGAGGATTATCTTAAGCATTTTTTCCCTTTTGAAAAGCTTGATTTCCAAAAAAAGAAAAAAAACTCAGTGTGGAATGTTAAGGAAAAAGAGGGAATAGCTGCTGCCATGGCTATAGGCGATGCACCAAGAGCTGTAGCTATGAGTTTTCAAAAACAGTATGCAGAGAAGTATAATTGGATAGCTGAGGAGTTTGTTGATTGGTACTTTACATTCATGACCACTTTTATTTATTACAAGGATAAGGACGTTCTGGATGATGAAACCAAAGAACTCATGCAAAAAGGAATGAAGTCCTTTGGAGCTATTGCCCCTACATACAGGCTTGAACTTGGAGAAAAGCATCCTGTTATAATCTGGGATTTTTATTCATTGGCAGTAATGATTCAGATGTCGGCTTCATTTCTTTTAACTGATCCCGATACAAAAATTGGTGTTTGTAAGCATTGTGGAGATCTTTACATAGCGGAGAGAAAGGGAACAGAATTTTGTAGTGCCAAATGTAAGAATCAGTATAATGTTTATAAGAGCAGAAAAAAGTCAAAAGGGGAATGACATAGATGGAACTTGAATTTGATGTTGAAGATTTGCTAAAGAAAAACAATATAGAGTCAGACCGGATTGAATTTAAGAAGGGCTGGAATCCTGATGATATTTACAGAAGCATTTGTGCATACGCAAATGACTTTGATAATCTGGGCGGTGGATATATAGTTGTTGGAGTTGAAGAGAAAGACGGAGTAGCCGTTCGCCCGGTTCATGGAATTCCTCAAAATATGGTGGATAAGATTCAAAAAGAGATGCTGAATTATAATCATAAAATTCAGCCGTTGTATTTTGCGAAGCCTATTCCTGAGGTGGTGGATGGGAACAATATAATGGTTATATGGGTTCCAACCGGTGTTATGAGACCATATAAAACTGTTGAGCATGTAACATCGGATAAGGACAAGAACTATAAATATATGATCCGATATGGAACAAGTTCAATAGCAGCAAATCTGGAACAGGAGAGAGAACTTCTTTCAATGTGTGCCAGAGAGCCTTTTGATGTTCAGGGAAATGAGAAAGCTACAATAGATGATATATCGCCAATCCTTTTAGAGGATCATCTTAAGAAAACAGGAAGTAAGCTGGCAAAGCAAGTTTCAAAGCTTGGTGTGAGAGAAATACTTGATCAGATGGAGCTACTTGTAGGACCACCTGAGCATGAAAAAATAAAGAATGTTGCTCTTATGATGTTTTGTGATCATGCAGATAAATTCTTCCCATATATGCAGGTTGAAATAGTGCGCTTCCCTAATGGAAGCATTAAAGATCCCAAAAACTTTATTGAAGTGCCGCCAATAAAGGGAACCGTACCGCAGATAATAAGTAGGACAATGGAAAAGTTGCAGGACATGGTAATTGAAGAGTATGTTCAGAAGGTACCTGATCGGATGGAGGCAAACAGATTTATGAGCTATCCGTATGAGGTACTTGAAGAGGCTGTTGTAAACGCTTTCTATCACAGGGACTATATGTGCTATGAGCCAGTTCAAATCGAGATTGAGCCTGACTGCATCAAAATTAACAGCTTTCCCGGAATAGACAGGTCTATATCCTTGGACACCATTGAAAAGGGTGAGCGATTTAAGAGTAAAATGTACCGGAACAGGAGACTTGGAGAATTTTTAAAGGAGCTGGATCTTACCGAAGGACGCAGCACCGGGATTCCGACTATCCAAGAGGGACTGCAAAGAAATGGTTCTCCCAGAGCAACGTTTGAAACAGATGAAGATAGGCGCGTGTTATGGGTGACGATACCAATTCAGCCGGACTACTTTGAAAGTTTAGATAGTTTGGATAGTTTAGATAGTTCGGATACTAACCAAAATGATATATCTTCAAAACAAGATATCAACGACAAAGAAATACAATTGCTAGAGTTACTGGAACAAGAACCAACAATTACCTTAGTTAAAGCTGCAGAAAAATTAGGTTGGAAAGAAACTCTTGTAAAATATTATGTTGCTTCTTTGAAGAAAAAGAAAATGCTTTCGAGAAATGGAACAAGTCACAATGGTGTTTGGGTAGTAAGTAAAGATTAACCCTTATAGCTTCGCGTCTAACTATAAACTTGCGAATATGAAACATTAAACACGGAAGCGGTAGTTTTATAGTCACGGTCATGATTTATACATTACTGGACTATTTGCTGCCGCTATTTTTTGCCGTTTTCAAAGTCGTTGGTGGCGCTTGCTGAGCACAGCCGGAATATAGCAGAATCATTGTTGTGACAGTTATTAAGTTTATATTCGTGGTTATTATGTAATGCGAGATGCTGATTTGGCTATGCATTATATATATGAGTATACAGAGAGGGTTACGCGATTAACCCATTGCAAAACCGGCGCTTCTGTTGAATAATCAATTCAAAAGGAGCGCTTTTTTATGTGGGATGAGAATAAAGTCAGGATAATAGATATTGCAAATGAACTGGGACTTAGCACTGCAACTGTTTCCAATGTGCTTCACGGCAAAACAAAAAAGATTTCAGATGCAACAGTAAAAAGAGTTGAGAACAAGCTTGAGGAGATGGGATATATACCAAATATGGCGGCGACACTCCTTGCAAGGAATAGCTCCAGGATCATAGGTGTTGTCGTCAATGATCATGAGAAATATGAAGGACATGTATTTGAAGACTCGTTTATCAGCGCTTCTATCAACGCACTTTCTGATTCTATTGAAGCATATGGTTATTTTATGATGCTGAGAAAAACAAAGGATATCCGGGACATTATCCGTTTTTCAACTATGTGGAATATTGATGGCCTTGTGGTGATTGGGTTTTGTGCAGAGGATTATCACGATCTCAGAGAGCACATGAGAGTGCCTTTTGTTGTTTATGACGGATATATGGATCAGCATGCCGGAATAAGCAACATAAGTATCGATGATTTTGATGGAGGAAGGCAGGTTGGTCAGTATTTAAGAACTCTTGGCCACAAAAAGGTGCTGTGCATTGCAGACAATAATGTCTGTATGGATTTAGATCGCTACAATGGCCTTTGTGATGGGCTGGGGCAAAAAGCAGACTTTCTTTTGATACCGATGGATAAGGATAAGCGAAAGATCTTTTATCAAAAGAAACTAAAGACGATTCTCAGGTATACGGCAATCTTTGCAGTGTCTGATTACTACGCAATAGATCTGATGAAGATTTTGTTTGAGAATGGGATCAGGGTTCCTTACGATATTTCAGTGGTGGGATTTGATGGTGGCAGAGACAGTCTTATGACGGTGCCGGCGCTTACATCTGTCTATCAGAACAATGAAGCCAGATCTCAGATGGCGATGGAACTTCTTGTGAAAATGATCGCAGATCCGGGCTTTTTTGAGAGCGTTAGTGTTCCGGTTAAGCTGGTGATAAGAGACAGTACATGTAACTATTCAGTCAGTAGCCAGCACGTGCAAAATCTGACAGAAATATGAGCATGAACGGAGGAGTTTTTAGTGGATAAGTCTTTTCAAAGTGAAGTTGCAAAAATAGCCATACCTGTGGCGCTTCAATCCATGCTGCAGTCATCATTTTCAATGATTGATCAGATTATGGTGGGGCAGCTGGGAGAAAAGAGCATAGCAGCTGTGGAGATAGCAGCTAAACCAAGCTTTATCTATGCATTTGTCATTGGCGCAGTTGGGACAATTGCCGGGATTATGATATCTCAGTACATTGGAAAAAAAGATATCCCGGCAGAAGAGAAATCAGTTTGTGTTAATACACTTATCATGCTTATCGTGGGCTTATTATTCATGGCAATATCAGGCCTTTTTGCCAGACCCTTTATCGTACTTTTTACTGAGGATAGTCTTGTCATCACTGAAGGAACACATTATCTTCAGCTCATAGGACTCACCTATATCCCGTTGGGTATAAGTAACATTTGCGGTGTTGCAATAAGATGCAGGGGAAGATCTTCTTGGCCGTTATATGTGGGAGCATTGTCTGCAGGCATAAACACTCTTTTTAATTACTGCCTGATATTTGGCAATTTTGGTTTGCCCAAGCTGGGAGTGAGAGGAGCCGCCATCGCAAGCGTCATATCTCAGCTTGCGGGTGCTTTAATTTCGCTTTTGCTGCTTTTTAGGCTCTATAAAAACATGCACATATCAATAAGACTTGGAAGAGATGGGTATATTCAGTATTTTGCAATGCTCCTGCCTGTTGTTGTGAATGAGTTTTTGTGGTCTGTAGGGCAGAGTGTCAATACCTTTGTCTATGGTCATATTGGGACAAAAGAACTGGCGGGTATGTCTCTGACAGGTTCTGTTCAGGGGCTGACTATCGGCGCCATGAGTGGTCTTGCTCAAGCGGCAGGGATTCTAATTGGAAAAAGACTTGGTGAGAGAGAATACAAAAAAGCCTATGAGGAGTCTAAGAAACTCTGCATTTATGGATTTATTGGTACTGTTTTCTTTTCCATGATGCTGGTAATACTACGCTATCAATATGTAGGTATCTTCAATGTGAGCGGTGACGTGCGCCGTATTGGAGCTGAAATTCTGCTTGCTTTTGCAGTACTTATGCCGGTCAAGGTTCAGAACATGATACTTGGAGGCGGCATTATAAGAAGCGGTGGCAGGACCAAATATATCATGATAATAGATATACTGGGAACATGGCTTGTCGGGGTGCCACTGGCTCTTTTCACAGGACTGTATTTAAGGCTTCCCATTGTGCTGGTGTACTTCATTCTTTCTCAGGAAGAGTTGGTGAGATTTGTAATATCTGTATTTATGTTTCGAAGCAGAAAATGGATGAATACTATTTAAGTTTTGAGTCATTCCTGAGGTCGAAAGAATATAGAATATGATTATTCATTTTTTATGGCATTTGTCCATTTGACAAAGTGGTTCAAAAAGTGGTTCAAAAGAAAATACGAGACCAGAACTCCCCTTTCTTACTGGATTTGCCAGACGCCAGAGAGTTCGATCCCGGTCGCCGGCAGTAAGAGAGAAGCGTAAGAGCTTCTCTTTTTTTTGCTGTATCAGTAAGGTATAATATAGCTAACGATTGAAGCTATAAATGAGGTGCAAGCTTTTATGAGTGATATAAAAGAAAAAAATGAATTGGATTATACATGTGGAATTTCTGATGATGAACTAACTCAGAGATTTATTGAATCTGTTCGCATTGATGAAGAGATTAGAAAGATAAAAGGACTTCCTACATCAGGATATGATGCTGAGCTAAAGAAGGCATATTTACTTTATCCGGATGGGAGGAAAGAATATGTCTGACCAGGAGAAAATTATGCTTCCTGAAGTCATGGTTTTTGCTGGGCCTAATGGAAGTGGAAAATCCACAATCACAAGGATGGCAAAAACTGTTGGCATATATATCAATGCTGATGATATCAAGAAGTCTAGCCTGTGTACTGATATGGAAGCAGCTATTAAAGCTGAAGAACTAAGGGAAAAAGCCCTTTCTGACAAAATAGATTTCACATTTGAGACTGTATTGTCGACTGAAAGAAATCTAAATCTTCTGAAAAGAGCCAAGGAAAATGACTATTTTATTAGAGGAATCTATGTTCTAACAGCATCTTCGGAAATCAACATAGCCAGAGTGAAGGTAAGAGAGGCATCTGGTGGACATGGAGTCCCAGAAGATAAAATTAGATCCAGATACGACAAGGCTTTGGCTCTTGTTCCAGAACTGGTGCAGATATGTGATATCCTACATATTTATGACAATTCAGAAAAACCGTTTAGGATCTTTAAGAAGCGAAAAGATGTTTATTACCGATGGGAGAACGCATTTTGGGATGCGGAGGCTATAGAGGCACTCACCGGAATAAGTGAATATTCGCATTATCCAAAAGCATAAATTCTTTACCAAGTTGATGCAGAAACAAGGTTCAAAAGTGGGTTCAGAAAACAAAGTGAAACCGCCAGCCTCCTTTCTATCAGTGTTTGCAAGACGCAGGAAAGTTCGATCCCGGTCGCCGGCAGTAAGAGAGAAGCGTAAGTGCTTCTCTTTTTTTTACGATGTTTGTAAGGTATAATAAGGCTATAAATCATAGTTATTGATGGATAGGTGGTGATCATTTATGTGCAAACTTATCAAAGTTAATACAAATTATGATTCATCCGTAATGGTTGCGGATTATAAAGCTGAGATTATCAGGCACATCATTAGTACAGCAAAAAAGTGCCCGGATATTGATGCTATTATGCTGTTTGGATCCGTGTTGGAAGAGAGATGTAAAGAAAAATCTGACATAGATATTGTTATCATCAGTAAGAAAACAGTCAATGCGCTTAGTGATAGAAAATCCTTTAACGAATTTATGAAGGACTTGTATCTTTTGGATTTTGCCCAGGAATATGATTTCCTATATTTTAAATCTATTGATGAAATTTATCAGAAAAAAGAAAAAGCTCCTATCTGCAAGGAATTAGCGGAGAAGGGACAGATTATTTATAAAAGGCAGGCTGCGTAATGGGGAATACTTTGTTATCAATTGCAAAAGCTGATATAAAAACTGCTAAGAACCTTGTTAACAGTGATGATAAGTATCAAAAGCATCAGGCTGCCTATTTGACTCAGCAGGGTGTAGAGAAAACTTTAAAGTATGCTATTTCTCTAAAAACGGGAGGACAGCCTTGGGGACATGATATTACAAAACTTGTAATTTTAGCCCAACAAAATGGCGTTGATGTACCTGATTTTATTTGTAAAAAGGCTAAGATGATTACATCCTGGGAAGTGGTGTCCAGATATTATCCAACAAGCGTTATCAGGAGAGATACTATAGCACATGTCATTAGGGTCGCTGATGAATGGCAAAAGAAATTAAAATGATATTTTGTGGGTATGGCTTATGCCGTACCCATTTTTGACAAATGGAAGGATATTTGAAGAGATAACGTATATGAACGAAGATCAATATATTTCACGAATCAATCAACTTGAAAAAGAGATAGATTATTTGCATAGTTTGCTCGATGAGGTTGGTATTACTTATAGAAAAGAAGCAAAGAATATTGAAGATCTATCTCCGGATAAGAACATTCTATTTGACGATAATCAAGGAGCAAGAATCAGCCCTTTGGAAATAACCAAGCATCGAATTAAATTCTTCCGCAACTTGTTTAACGGACGAAGTGATGTTTATTGTTTGCGTTATGGAAAAGTCAATAAGAAAACGGGTAAGCATAGCTATTATACTCAGTGTTGGTATTTCTGGAAGGATGGATTATGCCCAAAGAGGAATAATCCAAAGTTTTCATGTGGTGAATGTAAAAACCCGAATTATAAGGAATTGACTGATGAAGTAGTGTATGAGCATCTGAGAGGAAAGAAGGAAGATGCATCGGATGTATTAGGAGTATACCCGCTACTTCTTGATGAAACTATAAACTTTCTTGTGTTTGACTTTGATTGTCATAATGATGATGTTTGTGGTGATGATTGGGCAAATCCTGATTCTGAATGGATGATTGAAGTAAACACATTTAGGAAGATATGTGAAGACAATGACGTGCCGATTTTAGTTGAGCGCTCAAGATCTGGCAAGGGAGCCCATTTTTGGATATTCTTTGAAAAGCCGATATTGGCATCTACAGCAAGAAGATTTGGAACTGCTTTGCTAACCAAAGGTGCCGAATCTGTTAATATGAAAAAATTCACATATTACGACAGAATGCTCCCAGCTCAGGACCATATTCCGATTAATGCAAAGACTGGGAGATCTGGATTAGGAAATCTGATAGCGCTGCCATTACAGGGACTGGCTTTACAGGCGGGGAATAGTGCTTTCATAGATGAAAACTGGAATGCATATCCGGATCAATGGGAGTGCCTCAAGAATGTTAAAAGAATCTCTAAAGAGATTGTTGAAGAAAAGATAAAGGCCTGGGGAGCAGATGGCTTATTAGGGGGCCTATGTAATGATTTTGATGAAGATGCAGATGATACCATGGCGAGAAAACAGAAGCCTTGGGAAAAAGTGAAACTTTCTTTTTGTAAGGAAGATGCACCTTCCGTAGTAGAAATCATCATTTCTGATAAGATATACATTAATTCAAAAGGAATGCAATATAAAATGCAGAATGCTATAAGGAGAATGGCTGCATTTAGCAATTCGGAGTTCTATAAGACTGCAGGTATGGGCTTTTCAACGCAAGGTATGTCTAGAATCATTTCTTGTGGTTATGATGATGGAGATTATATTTGTATTCCGAGAGCTCTTTTAGATTCACTAATTGAAAAATTAAATGCATCTGGAATTCCATTTTCTCTTACTGATAACAGATGTAAGGGAACTCCTTTAGATGTTTCTTTCAATGGTGCTTTATATGAGGAACAGATGAGAGGTGCACAAGCAATTTTGGAGCACAACAACGGTGTACTAGCAGCCACGACATCTTTTGGGAAAACGGTTGTAGGTGCATATTTAATTGCCCAAAGAAAGGTGAATACACTAATTCTTGTTCATAACACAGAAATTCAGAAGAACTGGATTGAAGATTTAAGCAGATTCTTAGATATTAAAGCTGAATTACCTGAATATAAAACAAAAACAGGAAGAATTAAAAAGAGAAAAAACTTGATTGGAAAACTGTATGCCGGGCATGACTCGATGACTGGAATAGTTGATGTTGCTATTTTTTCTTCTCTTGGAAAGGGTGATGAAATCAATCCAATTATCGAAAACTACGGAATGGTAATTATGGATGAGTGCCATCATGGAGCAGCGCAGACGGTTGAAGATGTAATTGGGGCAGCAAAAGCAAAGTATGTATATGGATTAACAGCTACTCCTAAACGGGAAGATGGACTTGAAAAGAAAGTGTTTATGCAGTTTGGACCTATTCGGTTCAGATATACTGCTAAAGAGAGAGCGCAGAAACAAGGCATAGCGCATTTTGTATATCCTCGATTTACGAGGCTTGTAAGTTCTATAGATCTGAAGATAACAGACGCAAACCGGGCTGTAATTGAGTGTGATTCTAGGAATGATCAGATAATATCTGATGTGGAAGACTGTATTAAGGATGGTAGAACTCCGCTGGTATTAACCAAATACAAAGAACATGCGGAGCTGATTTATCAGAGATTGCAGGGAAAAGCAGATCATGTATACCTTCTGCAAGGCGGAGGAAGTAGAAAAGCTAAAGATGAAATGAGATTGCAGATGCGAGCTGCTTCTGATGATGAATCTGTAATACTCGTGGCAATTGATAAATATGTTGGTGAAGGGTTTAATTTTCCAAGACTTGATACATTGATGCTGGCAATGCCTGCAGCAGCTGAAGGCAATATTGAGCAATTTGCCGGGAGGTTACATAGAGATTATAAGACAAAGACGGAAGTAATAATATATGATTACGTAGATTCGCATATCCGAGTTCTTGAAAAAATGTACCACAAGCGCCTTAGAGCTTATAAGAAGATAGGGTATGAAATTTGGAATAATGCGATTATAGACAAGCAGGATGCAAATTCTATCTTTGACATGGATTCATATGAAAGTGTTTATGAGAAGGATCTTTTGGAAGCAAATAAGGAAATTGTTATTTCAAGTCCAGGCTTAAATCATTCTAAAGTTGAATCTTTTATTAGGCTTGTTGTTGTCCGGCACATTAAATGAGTCCTCAATCTTCACTTTAAATGAGGCTGCATAGGGTGTCAGACAAAGGGTTCAGTCAGATTGTTTGACACCTGATTTTCAGATTATATAAATGAAATCATCCCTCACGCACTTTAAATGAGTGAGGGATGTAATCCTAACCAAGTTCGCAGTCATTGACTGCCTGCATGACGATGTCGGTTGTAATGAGATCAGCTTTGGCGCTGTCACCTATAAGGAGGCTGGCGTTACAGTACTTGTTTATGAGACGCGGAGTTCCATCAGCTGCGTTGAGTATTGCTTCTATTGCTGCATCATCAAAGATGGTCTGATTACAGCCAGCACCTTTGAGCTTTTCAGAGATATAGCTGCGGCCTTCTTCCTTGGTCACACCATCAAGGTTGTAGTTCATGACGATTCTCTGCCTGAGGGGTTCATGAATACCAAGCCCGAGTGTGGAATTAAGGTTCGGAAGTCCGGCAAGCAGAATGACTGCTCTGTCCCTGGAATCCATCTCAAAGTTAAAAAGAATCTTGAGATCGTTAAGGATGGCATTGTTGATATAGTTCGCTTCATCAATGATGATCACAGGCGTTTTCCTCTTTTCAACGGACAGGCGTGTGACTTCTTCCTGGATGATTTTGAAATTACTTGGTTTCTTGAATGCAGGCTGGGCGCCAAACTCTGAAACAAGATTTCTGTAGAAATCATTCGGGGTCAGAGTGGAAAGACTTGAATATATAACTTTATACAGCGAGGGATTCAGCGATGATGACCAGTGCCTTATGACAGTTGTCTTGCCTCTACCGGGACTTCCGGTGAGCAGGCCGAATCCTTTGGTCTTGGCCAGGTAGTCAAGGCGGAACAGGGCTTCCCTGTGTTCTGCG